>DAOPYU010000001.1:0-33147 GCA_035353095.1 Candidatus Sumerlaeota bacterium
CCGGCGGGCCGCCGAGAAGAACAGCGCCGTGTTGATTCTGGGAGAAAGCGGGACGGGGAAGGATCTGCTGGCGCGGGCGATCCATTTTCACAGTTCCCGCCGTACCAAGCCGTTTATCCCGATCAATTGTGGCGCCATCCCGGAGAACCTGATCGAGAGCGAGTTTTTTGGCCACAAGAAGGGGGCCTTTACCGGGGCCGACTCGAACCGGCGCGGGTGTTTCGAGGAAGTGGCGGGGGGAACGATTTTTCTGGATGAAATCGGCGAAATGCCGCTCGACTTGCAGGTGAAATTGTTGCGGGTCCTCGAGGAGCGGAAAATCCGCCGGATTGGGGACAATATCGAGCGTCCGGTGGATTTCCGCATTCTGGCGGCCACGAACCGTTCTCTGGCCGAGATGGTCAAGGAGGGACGGTTCCGGCAGGATCTTTTCTACCGCCTCAATGTCTTGACGATCACGATTCCCCCTTTGCGCGAGCGGCGCGAGGATATTATCCCGCTGGCGGAGAATTATCTGAAGAATCTGCAGAAGGAAATGCACAGCTCTGTGCGGACTTTCACGCCCGAGGCGCTGGCGATGCTACAGGCGTATGACTACCCGGGCAACGTGCGCGAGTTGATCAATATCCTGCAGCGGGCGGTTCTGTTGTGCGACGGGGAAGTGATCGGGTCGCAGCATCTGCCCGAGGAGATCCAGGGCGCCGAGTTTGTCGAAGATCGCTTCGAGCCCTCGAGTTTCGACCTGAAGGAAGAAATCCGCAAGGCACAGGAAGTGGTCGAGCAGCGCTTGATCCGCAAGGCGTTGAAACAAACGGACAATAATCACAAAAAAGCGGCCGAATTGTTGGGAATTTCCCGGGGATCGCTTTACAACAAGTTGCAACAGTACGAAATTTGAGTCTTGGGTTTCTGAAGGGTTCTTCGGGAACAGGTTCTTGAAGAGGGACTGGGGCTGGAGTGTATTTCCCGGCGGGGAATTTCTCTATTTTCTTTTTTTTTCCTGCAGGCCGCTCTGGCTTTTGCGAAACTTCTGTGTTACGTTTCGACAAGGGGAAAAGGGTATTTCCCGGGGAAAAGGTTTGTTGAGGGGCATTCGAAAGGAGTGGCTGGTAAAAATGATCGTGGTGATGGAGCGGGGCGCGTCGCAGGAAAAGTATGAAGCGGTGTTGGCCCGCATTCAGGATTTGGGTTACAGGGCGCATCCCATTGTGGGGGTGGAGCGGACCGTGATTGGTTGTGTGGGACACGATGACAAGTCCCCTTTGCAGGTTTTGGAAACCATGCCGGGAGTCGAGGCGGCTATCCCGATTCTGCGTCCCTATAAACTGGTCAGCCGGGAGTGGAAGAAGCAGAGCAGCGTGTTGAATATTGCCGGAGTCAAGGTGGGCGGACCGGAACTGGTGGTCATGGCGGGTCCCTGTTCCGTTGAAAATGAGGAGCAGATCAATCTGGTGGCCCAGACCGTCCGCGCTGAAGGCGGACAGTTCCTGCGTGGGGGCGCGTTCAAACCCCGCACGTCCCCGTACAGTTTTCAGGGCTTGAAGGAAGACGGCCTGAAACTGATGCGTTCGGCTGCGGATGCGAATGGCCTGAAGATGATTACGGAACTGGTCAGCACGGAGGATGTCGAGGTCCTGTGCGAGTTTTCCGACGTGATCCAGATCGGCGCGCGCAATGTGCAGAACTTTGCGCTGCTTCAGGCGGCAGGGCGCTCGGGCAAGCCGGTGCTGCTCAAGCGGGGTATGGCCACCACCATTGACGAGTACCTGATGGCGGCCGAGTATATCCTCTCCGAGGGCAATCCGAACGTGCTGCTGTGCGAGCGGGGGATTCGGACGTTCGAGACCAGCACGCGTTTCACGCTGGATCTGAGTTTTATTCCCGTAGTGCGGGGGTTGAGCCATTTGCCCATCATCATTGACCCGAGTCATGGAACCGGGCATTGGCGTTATGTGGAACCGATGGCGATGGCCGCGGTGGCGGCGGGCGCCGATGGGTTGATCATCGAGGTGCATCCGGACCCGGCGCACGCCAGTTCGGATGGGCCGCAGTCGCTCAAGCCCGCGAAATTCTCGGCCTTGATGGAACGTCTGCGCAAGTTGGCGCCGGCGGTGGATCGTGTGGCGCCTGCGCAACTGAGTTGAGCGCTTGACGCACTTCTGGCCGAAGGATTTTCGGGGCGGACCCATGATTGCAGACCTCGGCAGAATCCGGCAGAAACGAAAAGTCCGCCTGCGGTGGATCGCGGGCGGACTTTTTCTATTGGCCCTGTTCCTGCGGCTTGTGGAGTTGGACCGTGTCCCGGCGGGGTTCTTCCATGATGAGGCGGAAAAGGCCTACTCGGCTTACAGTGTGGCACGGGTCGGTGGGGTATTCGATTTTACGAAGTTACAATCTCGCGCTTCGGTTGGATGGGGGGGAGCGGCCGCTGTCACGCCCGCGTTTTCCCGTCATCCTCTTTTCGTCAACGTCTGGGGATCTTACACCTCAATGGCCTACCAGTACGGTGCCCTGCCGGTTTTGTCGGTGGCCGGTCTGGAAGTGCGAGCGGCCCGTTTGCCAGCGGCCTTGACGGGGGCCTTGACGGTTCTGGTGGCTTTTGTCCTGGCGTTGCGGCTTACGCGCCGCGCGCGTGTGGCGGTCTGGACGGCGTTGTTTCTGACGGTTTCGCCGTGGCATCTGGTGTTTTCGCGTTGGGCGGCCCAGGGGATTCTGGTTCCGCTTTTCCTGAGTCTGGCGGTGTGGGCGTGGTCCGGCGTTTTTCGGAAGGGGCGGGTTCGCCAGGGGCGGTTGTTGGTGAGTGCGGTCTGTTTTCCGCTCGCTTTTTATTGCTATTCCGGCGCCGAGCCGTTTCTGCTGGCGTTCTGGGGCTGGCTGGTCTGGATCGGACGGCGTGAAATCCTGCGTCATGCGCGGGCGCTGGCGCCAGCCGCGCTGGTATTTCTGATCTTATTGATTCCCACCCTGGTGGCCCTTCTGGGGGGGAGTGGGGAAGGGATGGGGCGGTTCAACCGGCTTTCCGTCTGGGGAATGGACGCTCCGTTGACTTTCCGGGCTCTGGTGTTTCTCAAAAATTACCTCGCGCACTTCTCGCCTCAGTTTCTGTTTCTCTCCGGGGACGCCAATCCCCGCCATGCGGTCGAGGGTTTCGGGGAGATGTTGTGGATCGAAGCGCCGTTGCTGGTGGCGGGATTGTTTCGCGTGTGCAAGCGGGTCCGGAACCCCCGGGCGCGGGCCGAGCGGCTCCTGCTGGGGTGGTTTCTGCTGGCGCCGCTCAGCGCCGCCCTGACCAACGAGGGGATTCCCCATGCGCTGCGGACCCTGCACGCCTTGCCCTGTCCCCAGATTCTCTGTGCGCTGGGGGGGCTGGAACTCGGGGGCTGGGTTCGGAGGCGCTGGAGGAAGGGATATTGGCTGGCGCGGGGTGGCGCGTTGGTCTGGGGACTGAACGCCGTCGTTTTTCTCGCCGCCTTCTTTGTTCTCTATCCCGTACAGTCCGCGCCCGTCTTTGAGTATGGACTGGGGCGGGCTCTGTCGGCTTTCCGGGAGAAGGGGGAGGCCCTTCAGAAGGAACAGAAAGACTCGAACCGGCGACTTTATTTTCTGCCCGACGAACAGTTGCCGTTTGCCTGGGAACTGGTGGCGTTCCACCTGCGCATACCGCCTGAGGGCATCCGGGAAAAGGGGATGGAGGCTTTTCCCGTCACGCCGCTGAATCTTCAGGCGATTGATCCTCTTTCCCTGCTTCGAAAACTGAACCCGGGCGATGCGGTTCTGGTGTCGCAACCGGTATTTGACCGTTTTTACCGCGAGAACCTGGAACGGACCCAGTTCGAGATCGCGCCTTTCTCCGACCGTCCCGACCGGGTCGAATGGCCCTACCGCCAGACGATCGAGGCCGCGATCGGCGAATTCCTGCCGACAGTCGGACGCATCCTGAACCCCGAAACGCCGGAAGGGTCCGGGTGCGTTCTGGTGACGAAGAAATAAACAGGATTTACAGGATTAACAAGATAAAGTTGCGTTTCATCTTGTTAATTCCGTAAATCCTGTTTGTGTTTTTTGGATTATTCTCCAGCGGCGCGTTTGGCCGCTTCGAGGGTGTTGGTCATGAGCATGGCGATGGTCATGAGGCCCACCCCGCCGGGGACGGGGGTGATGGCCGAGGCGACTTCGCGGACGGATTCATAGTGGACATCCCCGACCAGACGGTACCCTTTCGCCTGCGTGGGGTCTTCGACCCGGTTGATGCCGACGTCAATGACCACTGCGCCGGGTTTGACGTATTCGGGCGTGATCATTTCGGGCTGGCCCAGGGCGGCGATCAGGATGTCGGCCTCGCGGCAGAGGGCGGGCATATCCACGCTGCGCGAGTGGACCATGGTGACGGTGGCATCGGCGCCTTTGCCCTTGCGCGCCAGGAGGAGGGCGAGGGGTTTGCCGACGATATTGCTCCGTCCGGCCACGACGACGCGCTTGCCCTTGGTTTCGATCCCCGAGCGGATCAGCATTTCGATAACCCCCTTGGGGGTACAGGGGACGAAAGCGGGCAATCCGAGGGCCAGACGGCCGAAATTCATGGGATGAAAACCGTCCACGTCCTTGGCCGGGTCAATACGGTCGAGGAGGTATTGTTCGTCGAGATTGCCGGGCAGGGGCAATTGCAGCAGAATCCCGTGGACCCGTTTGTCTGCGTTGAGTCTGGCGATATCATCGGCGATTTCCTGGAGGCTGGCGGTGGCGGGGAGGGCGTGGACCTCACTGAACCACCCCATTTTTTTGCAGGTTTTTTCTTTACCCCGGACATAGGATTGGGAGGCCGGGTCTTCTCCGACGAGGATGACGACCAGTCCGGGCACGATGCCGGTCCGTTCGGTAAAGGCTTTGGCTTCGGCTTCGGTTTCCGCCAGAATGGCGTCGCGCATGATTTTTCCGTCAATAATCTGAGCCGTCATGTCGAAGAGGTCCTCCAATTTTATTGGTAGGTGAGGTGACCCTGCCGGGTCAAACGACACCCTGTGGGCCGAAAATACGGGAATTGTCCGATGGGTGCAAGTGGAATATCGGGGTGTTGCCGGAACTCGGGTGTCATCTTTACATAACATTTATATTTATGGAGTTATCGAGTGATCTTCACGAGACAAGAGATCACGGGAGGGAGTGACCGAGCGTTTGGGTATCGCGGTATTGGGCTATCTGCGCGGCGAGGACTTCCTGTTCACGCCAGTTGCCATAAGCTGCGCCGCTGGGGACCAGACGGGTGTGGAGGGCTTCGAGGATACGGGGTGTGATCTGGCCGGGGGGGCAGTGGGCGAAACGCGTCTGGGGGATGGGCAGGAAGGTATGCGTGTGGATCCGGGCGCCCAGGGCGACCAGTTCGTCCATGAAATCGAGGGTGGCTTCCTGATCCGCCTCGGTTTCGCCGGGCAATCCGAAGATGAAGTCCACGTTGGCCTTCAGTCCGTTACGCAGGATACAGGCGGCGGCGCGCCGCGCTTCGTCCACCGTGTGGCCCCGGTGGCACAGGCGCAGAACCCGGTCGCTGCCTGACTGCGCGCCGATCACGAGGTTGGTGTTGGTGGCGTACTCGAGGACCATCGCGACCATTTCGTCGTTGACGTGTTCGGGGCGGACCTCGGACGGGAAGGAGCCGAAATAGATACGCCCTTCGGTTCCGGCGATCTCGCGCGCCCCGTGCAACAGGGTGCGGACCGCTTCGGGGTTCAGTTGCCGCCCGTCGGGAGAGCCGTATCCGAAGGCGTTGGGGGTGATGAAGCGGTAATCGGTTCGGCCCGCTTTGCGCATGACCTCCATGTTGCGCCAGACGGATTCGGGGCTGCGATGGCGGGGGCGGGTGTTGTGGAGTTTTGAAATCTGGCAGAACGCGCAGGCAAACGGGCATCCCCGGGTCAGTTCGATGTGGCCGCAGCGGTTGCCGTCTCGGGTGGGGAAGGGCGGGTACGCGTTCAGGTCAATGGGGGGAGTACCGGCATTTTGGCGGAGTTGGCCCTTTTCATCCAGAGAGGCCATCCCCGGGACGTCTCGCCACTCGCGATTCTCGACCAGACGCAGAACCAGGTCCACGAATGCGGCTTCCCCTTCTCCGGCGATGACGGCCTGGAACCCGAGATTCAATGTCCCCAGGGGATCGGCGGTCGGGTGGGGGCCACCCGCCACCAGAAAGACGCCGGAATGCGCAAAATCGGGGGCTGATGTCTGGTCCAACTCCAATACTTCCAGAAGTTTCCACATCCATTGACGGGTTTCGACAAACTGGATGGAGTTCAGGGAGACGGCGATCAGAACCGGCTGTCCGGCGCGTTTCAGTTCGGCGGCGCGCGCCACCAGGTCGCGGGGGTAGAGGGGGTATTCCAGCGTCAGATCGCGCAGCTTCGGGTGTGTCTCCAGAGCGCCTGCCAGAGCGTGGATGCTGTACCGGTTGCCTTTGAAGTAGGAGAAGAGGATGGTTGGCGAAGGACCCATATGGGCGCAGGATAAGGGGAAGTGAGGGGAGATTCAAGGTCTATTTTTGTCAGAGGGAGGGCCCGATGTATCGGGAAGAGCAGGCAGAACGGTTCCGATTTCGATGTCTGTGTTTTTGTATATTTCTGGATTTGAAGGGGTTGAATCATTTTTTATGAATGGACGCTTTAAGGTGGGTGGGGCGGAACATTTTTCGTTTTCCCGGGGATTGAGGGCCAAAAAGTGCTTGAACTTCGTTCTCGTTTTCCTTAAGTTGAGGGAGCAACTCAAGTTGCATCCGTGGGTGGATTTTATCCTGTGAAAGTAGGTTTTAATCTAGATGAAGCTCTCCTTTGAAAAAGAACAATTGGTCTATGCCACCACTGCCACGCACGGTGTTGCGAACCCGCAGAGCAGCCTGCCCATTCTGGGCAATATCCTGATCTCCGCCGATGCCGACGGGGCCGTGACGTTCGAGGCCAGCGATATGGAAGCCTGTGTGCGATGCAAGGCGGAAGGAGAGGTCCTGGAACTCGGCGCCATCACGGTGCCTGCCAAGATGTTTCACAGTATCGTCAAGCAATTGCCTTCAGGCCGTGTGGAACTGGAATTTTCCAACTCGCTGGCCAGCATCAAGTGCGGGGGAGATCAGTACCAGCTCACCACGCAGAGCGCCGAAGACTTTCCGAGCTGGCCGGATTTGCAGGCGGGCACCACGCTCTGCATCGAGCAGAAGACCCTGAAAAAGATTCTGGGTAATGTCCTCTATGCGTTGCCGTTGCGCGACCCGCGCAAGGTGTTGCTCGGGGCCCTGTTCGACATTAAGAACAATGAACTGGTCTGTGTGACGACCGATGGGAAGAAACTGGGACTCTCGCGCTGTGACCTGCCGGAGGTCGAGGGGGTCCAACCCGCCTCGGCGATCATTCCTCACAAAATTCTGACCGAGGTGCATCACAGCCTGAAAGACGAGGGGACGGTGCGCCTGTTGATCGGGGAACGTCAGGTGGCTTTCGACTTGGGGAACCTGCTCTATCTGAGCAACCGGATTGACGGGATTTTCCCCAATTACGAAATGGTGATCCCGAAGGAATTCTCGAAGCGCATTCCCTTGAATCGGAGTCGTTTCATTGAAGTGGTTCAGCGGGCGGCCCTGCTTTCCGAGGAGCGGAACAATTCGGTTATCATGCGTTTCGAGCAGGGTCGGATTCGCATCTCGTCGCGGACTTACGAAATGGGGTCCTATCAGGGCGTGCTCGAGGTGGACTACGATGGGGACGCCTTTGACATCGCCTTCAACCACGTTTATCTGAACGACACGTTGCGCGTGATCGCCAATGAGACCATTGTCATGAAGATCATGCAGAACACGGCGCCGGTGGTGTTCGTCGAGACAAACGACGATAAGTCGCTGTTTCTGGTCATGCCGATCAAACTGACGGATATTGCGGAGTTCAATGAGAGTTGAGTGAAGTCGTTTCGATTTGAGTGACCGCCGAAATTTGTCTCTTTGCCCCTCCCGGTGTGCGTCTGGAGGGGCAAAAATTTTTTTGTGCCGGAGATTTTTTTTTCGAAATTTCTGTTGGTCCGGGCGAATCAGATGAAATCCGGGTATTCGTAGTGCAGCAGGTGAATGGGGGATTCGTCCGGTTCTATTTCGGGAAAGCGCTGGCAGTTGAGATCGAAAAACCGGTAGTCGTTCCTTTCGTCGCAGGTACTGGAGATACTGCCGACGATGCAACTGGCCTTTTCGGCCCAGTATTTGTAATAAATTCCCGCTTGCAGGGTCAGGCCGTCTCCGGGAACCAGGCGGACAATCCCACCCGCTTTGACATTGTAAGCGATACCGTTGACCTGAAGGGGAATGCGGCTTTTTTCATCCAGATTGTGTTCCGGTGTGGACTGGTACACCTGGATTACCAGGTCGCCTCCTCCGCGATTGATCAGGTCGTGAGTGCGGTGTTTCAAGGCAAGGAGGGGAAGGGCCTGGTGGAGTTGGACCAGCAGGATCTTTTCCGAATAGTGCCGACCCAGCCCGTTCAAAGTTTCCGCTGGAATCTTTTCGGAAACCTCCTGATCCGATTTTCTGGAAGGTTGTCCATTGCGCAGCATGAACGAAGTCATCCCCTGGCTGAGAAAATCACCCAGCCCGAAATCGGTCACGTCCCAACCCAGTTGGCAATCCTTGATGGCCTGCATTTCTTCGCCGGAATAGTCCCAGTTGACAACGCTCCAGGCCGCCCATTTGGGCAGTTTGAAGCGGTACGCTTCAAAGAAGTCACGCGCAAGGAGAATGGTGGCGTTGATTTCGGAGCGTTTCACGCAGGACCTCAATCCGTTTCGTGGTGTCTCTTTTCCCGTTTCCTTCAGGGGGCCGTTGTGATGACTGCGAACTGACTGGTGTCAATGCCGGGGATGGTACTGTTGACATAGGCGGTGCCTTTCAGCGGCGCACCCGCTCCGAGGAGAATTTTCCCGATCTTGCCCAGACAGGTGGGATTTTCTCCCGCGAAACCGGCGTAGAAGGTGGCGGAAATGCTACTCGTGGCCGAAATTGTTTCCAGGTCGCTCAGCGCCTGGATGCGTGTTGCGTCCGGCGTCTCCGGCGAGCCGATAAACCCGCCGACAGTTCCGGTTGCCGTTTTCGCGCCTTTGGCATTGAGGGATTTGATGGGAGTCGTTGAAATCAGGCGTCGCGCCGTCAATCCCGCCCGGATGGGAACCAGACTGGAAGCCGTTTTGAAAGCCCCGCCGGTGACCGATATTTTCGAGATTTCTCCCATCAGGAAGTCTGGCGCCAGTGGGGCGGCGGTCAGGGTCAGGTTGTCCAGGGCGCCAGTCAGGAAAACGGAGTCGTATTCCGACGACAGGGTCGGGAGCCCGGCTGCCTGGGCCATGAGGCGGGAGCATTTCCCAATTCCTGCCAGACTGTAGGTTTTCGCTTTCTTCGGACTGACAAAGGCCTTGGAAGCGACCGACATTTTCCGGACCGGTTGCCAGGTGGTGAAGTTTTCGATCATGATGCCGGTGAAGGCCGCATCCAGGGGGTATTTCAGGTGGACCTGATCTTCGGAATCTTTCGACATGGCGATCGAACAGATGGCCGCCTGTCCCGAGACGAAGTCGGCCTGCGCGGCCATCCGGATTTTCTGAATTCCGGCGGCTTCGACGGTTTCGATGTTGGCGGAGGCCGTGTTCAGGTTTCCGATGGACCCGGTGCAATTCAGATCCCAGACGTCGCAATTCGAGTAGAAACGGCCCAGATCGCCAGTGATTGAAACCCTGCGGAGCATGCGCAGATCACGGAGATAGAAGCACTGCCCATAGAGGGGATCCGCGATCGGCGGGATTCTCTTCAGGAGGGACACCTTGACCCAGCTGTCCGTGTCGGTATCCGAAACGGTCAGATTTCCGTACCCGTCCGTGGTCACTTTGCAGTGTTTGAAAGTCACCTTGTAGTTCTTCTCGAACCCCTCATCGCGGAAGGTGGCCAGAAAGGCGTTTTGTGCGCCATCCAGGGTGGTATCGTTTCCGCCCGAGATCCAGTCATCGGAATTGGTTCCTCCCACCACATGGATCTCGCCGTTACCGCTTAACGCAATGGCGCGTCCGTTCTCGTCATTGCTCCCTCCCAGGAAGGTGGACCACAGGTGTCGTCCCGTGCCGGTGAGTTTGGCCAGATACGCGTCCGATTTTCCCTGATTTTCCATCAGGGAACCGCCTCCGACCCATTCGGCGGAGGCGGTATAACCGGTCAGGAAGATATTGTCGGAACCGTCCACGAGGAGATCCGCGCCGGTGTCGCTTTTGTCTCCGCCCAGATAGGTGGACCAGAGCAGCTGACCGTAATCCGAAAATTTGGCCACCAGCACGTCCCGCATTCCTCCGAAAGTGGTGTCGAACCCTCCAGACATCCAGTCACTCTCAAGAAGGTCACTTGCGGAATCGGTGTATCCAACGACGATCGGGCTGCCTTGAGTGTCCAGTGCGACCCCCGTTATGACATCCGTATTGCGGTCACCGAGGTAACTCGACCAGATATGGGCGCCGGTATTGCTCAGACAGGCCAGAAAGCCGTCCTGGTCGGTGGGACCATTTTCATGGTGGGTATCGAAACCCTTCGCGATCCAGCCATCGGAGAAGGTATAACCGCCCACATAGACCCGGTCTCCGTTTCGGACGGCGATGGCCTGGGCCACGTCTTCTTCATTGCCTCCCAAATAAGTGGACCAGAGGTGCGTGCCACTTTCGGAAAGTTTGACGACGAAACCGTCCTTGTTTCCATTCTGGGACAGATCGAATCCCCCGGAGATCCACCCGTCCGAACTGGTTTCTCCCGCGACATAAATGTTCTCGTTACTGTCGAGAGCGACAGAATAAGCAATGTCCACATTGCTGGCGCCCAGATAGGTGGACCAGACCGTCTGGCCGTTGTTGTTGAGTTTGATCACAAAACCGTCCTGGTTGCCGCCATAGGCGGTGTCGTAGCCGTTCACGACCCAATTGGCTGAAAGGGTCCCTCCGACCACATACACATTGCCCGTTGGACTGACCGCCATATCGTAGGTAGTTTCGTTTCCCGCCCCCCCCAGATAGGTGGCCCAGAGAAACGCGCCCGTGCTGGAAAACTTGGCGACGAAGGCGTCCCGTCCTCCGTTGCGGGTGGTATCCAGCGAACCGGTGATCCAGTGGTCGGAGCTGGTGTCTCCGGCCACATAGACGTTCCCCTCGGAGTCCACGCCCACTCCCCGCGCAATGTCCTTGTTGTTTCCTCCCAGATAGGTTGACCAGGCGGAAGTCAAACCGTGTGTGGTCTGGATTTCCTGGGCCTGTCCGGCTGTCTGGAGCAACAGCCAGGCAATTGCGGCGAACATGAGCCCGGCAATATGGATCCACTTCCGGGAAGAGCATGCCGTGGATTTCCGGAAAATGGCGGAATGTACCATGTCTGTTTCTCCAGATAGAAGAAAGGGTGTGGGGAAAGAACCGGATGACCTCGTGTGTTCCCGGGTGTTTCGGATTCCCCTCGAAAAAGCCCGTTTTGCTCAGGGAACGCTTCTTCGTGAAGCGAGTCATTTCGAGAGAGAAAACAGACCTTTCACCGAATCAACAGGAGGGCTTCCATCTATCGCCTCGCCTGAAAAATTAGCGCGATTTGCAACCCAATGTCAAGCAATTCAGGCCTTGGTCTCGGTTGGCGGACGTTCCGGGTCTTGAGATATTTCAAGTTCCTGATGGGTTTCTCCTGTCGGATGATTTGATATTCATGATCCACTCGACGGCATTTTTTATTTCAAAAGCGTGGGGTAGAAGTTGACAGAAGGGAAAAGTGTGGGTACGATCCCTGCGGATTTGAAATATTTGAAGAGGGTCTGGGGCGTCGAACGCTGGTCGGGACGCGCCCTGTCCCTGAGTGAGTTTGTGCGTGGGTTGATTTCACCAGAGGAACAGGGAGATTGCCATGTTGCAGAAGAACGGGAAAATGGCGCGCCGTGAATTCCTGGCGCGCGCGGCGATTCTGGCTTCGGCGCCGTACATTGTGCCAGCGTCGGTCTTGGGTCGCAACGGAACGGTTCCCCCCAGTGAACGGATTCTGATGGGGGGAATTGGGATTGGGGGCCGCGGTTCGTTTGACCTGAATTGGATGATGGAAGAACCCGACATCCAGTTTGTGGCGATTTGCGATGCCCGCAAGGAGCGCCGCGAGGCGGTCAAGAAAACCATTGATGACCGTTATGGCACGAAAGATTGTGCCATGTACCGCGACATTCGGCAATTTCTGGCGGAACGCACGGATATTGACGGGGTGTTGATTGCCACGGGCGACCGGTGGCATGCCACGGCGGCCACGATGGCGTTGCGGGCGGGGAAGGATGTGTATTCCGAAAAACCCTCATCCATGACGGTGGCCGAAGGCCAGAAGGTGGTCGAGGCCGCGCGGCGGCATGGACGGATCTACCAGACGGGAACACAGCGGTTGAGTGAGGGTAATTTCATTTTCTGCGACGAGATGGCCCGGCTGGGCCGGTTGGGAAAGGTCCACACCGTTCGGGCCCACATCGCGCCGTGGGATGCGGCGGAAATGCGGCACGACTGGCTGCCCGGTCAACCGGAACCGGGGCCGGATGTGGTGGATTGGGACGAGTGGCTGGGGCCGTGTCCCTGGCGGCCGTATCATCCGGAGTATGTGTCGGGCGGATGGCGGGGGCATTACGATTTCCACACCAGCTGTATCGGCGAGTGGGGGGCGCACACCTTTGCGCAATGCCAGTCGGCCATCAATGCGGGCGATACCTCGGCGGTCGAGTACCACTATGTGAAGAATGCGACCGGGGACGGCATGGTGGCGCGCTTTGCCAATGGCGTCAACATGGTGCTGCAACTCGAAGGCTGGCGGGGGACCTGCGGGGTCCGCTATGAAGGTTCGGAAGGGTGGGTTTCGGTGGCGGACGGCTATTCGAAGCCGGATGTTTCGTCCCCTTCGATGCTGGGCGATTACAAGAAGATCGTGGCGGATTATCAGGCGCGTACGCAACGCCCCTTGAACCACGTGCGCGATTTCTTCGACTGTATTCGTTCGCGCCGTCTGACGATTGCCAATCCGGTGGTGATGCATCGGTCCATGACCACGGTCCATGCGGCGAATGTCTGCATGTGGTTGAAGCGTGATGTGCGGTTCGATCCGGCGACCGAACGGTTTGTCAACGATCCGGAAGCCGACCGGTATTTGTCTCGTGCCATGCGTGAGCCCTGGGCTCTGTGATTCTCGAACGGGTGTTCGATTGGAAGGAAATCATTCCCATGTTTCTGCTGAATAGAAGCCTTATTCTGGCGCTGGCGCTGCTGGTGTGTGGCGCGGCCCAGTCGTTCGGGCAGGCCCCACAGCCCGAGGTGAAAAAGAGCGAAAAAGAACTGCTCGATATTCTGAAGTCGGGCGCGTCTCAAAAGGAAAAGGCGGACGCCTGCCGTCAGTTGTCTCTCGTCGGGTCCAAAGAAGCGGTGGCTGGTTTGGCCGCGTTGTTGACGGACGAAAAAATGTCGCACATGGCGCGCTATGGGCTCGAAACGATTCCGGACCCGAGCGTGGACGAAGCGTTGCGCGACGCGCTCGGAAAAGTCAAGGGACGGCTCCTGATCGGGGTCATTGGCAGTTTGGGGGTACGGCACGATGAAAAAGCCGTAGCGCCGTTGCTGGGACTGCTGAAGGACGCCGACGCCGGGGTGGCGCAGGCCGCGGCCCGGGCCGTGGGCCGTATCGGAACCGCCGACGCCGCCAAGGGGTTGCAGGAGGCGCTCAAGAGCGTTTCACCTGAAAATCGTGTGGCGTTCTGCGAGGGGGCGATGCGGTGCGCCGAAGCGCTGGTCGCCCGGAAAGAACAGGCGCAGGCCATCGCGATTTACGACCAGTTGCGCGCCTTACCCGATGTGCCGCATCAGGTGCGGACCGGTGCGATCCGGGGCGCCATTCTGACCCGGGGGACGGAGGGGATTGCGCTCCTGAAGGAAACGCTCCACAGTGGCGATTATGCGCTGGTGAGTGTTGCAGTTCGGGTGTCCGTGGAAATGCCGGACAAGGCGGTGACGCAGGCGCTCCTGGCGGAGTTGAACCAGTTGTCCGCCGAGGGGCGGATTCTGGTGGTGATGGCGCTGGGCCGGCGCGGGGATGCGTCGGCGGCGCCTGCTTTGTTCGAGCTGGCCCGGGCGAGCGACAAGCCCTTGCGACTGGCGGCGATTCGCGCGTTGCCGGAATTGGGCCAGGTCTCGGCGGTCCCCGTTCTGGCGGGGCTGATGGACGAGGCCGATCCGGAAATTTCCCAAGCTGCGCAGACGGCGCTGCTCGGGTTTCCCGGTCCGGAAGTGGATACGGTGGTGATGGGGTTGTTCAAGAGCGATCAGCCTCAGAAACGGCTGACGGGGATCGAACTGATGGGGCGTCGTCGCATGGTGGCCTGTGTGCCGGATCTGGTCCAGGCGGCGGGGGACGCGAATGGCGATATTCGCCAGGCCGCTCTCAAGAAAATTGGCGAACTGGGGCGTCCCGATGATTTCCAGAAGGTGCTGGATCTCCTGATGCAGAGTAAAGAGGCCTCGGACACGAATCTGGCGACGAAGGCGCTGGTGGATGTGTGTGGGCGCGCGGAAAAGCCGGAAGGGTTCTCCGAGAAACTGACGGCCCTGTTGGCTTCCGCCCAGCCGGACAAGAAGTCCGCTCTCCTGCGTGTTCTGGGCAGCATCGGCGGAGGGGTTTCCCTGAATGCCATGCGTGGCGCCGCCAAGGATGCGGATGCCGGTGTTCAGGATAACGCCATCCGCTTGATCGCCGCGTGGAAAACGAAGGACGCCGCGCCCGACATGCTGACGCTGGCCAAAACGTCCTCGAACGAGTCGCACAAGATCGCGGCGCTTCAGGGGTATCTGCGGCTGGCCCGCGAAGCGGGATTGCCGGTGGAAGAAAAACTGGCCATGTGCAAGGAGGCGGCCCCGTTGGCGCAGCGCGATGATGAAAAGCGCCTGCTTCTGGGGGTTCTGCAGGAAATCCCGTCACCCGAGGCGTTGGCGATGGTGATGACCCACCTCGATAATTCCGCCATTCAGGGAGAGGCAGGGACGGCGGCGGTCTCGGTCTGCGAAAAGATCGCCGGGCAGAACCGCAAGGAAGTGGCGGAAGCGCTGCAGAAGGTGATTCCGACCCTGAAGAGTGAGGATTTGAAGAAAAAGGCCGAGGAGATCCAGAACAAGGTGAAGTGAGTGGTTTGTGTCCCAATGGTCCTGAGGATGGTTCAAGCGCGGCGCTCCGTTTCGAGAACGGAGCGCCGCGTGGTCGTTAAACCGCAGTTGAGCGCCAACGGCGCGGATTTATACCAGCCTGGGGCAAGCGAAGCGTCGCCCCAGGAAAGGTGTCCCCTTTTTCACAAGGGCTGAAGGCCCGGATTATGGAAGAGCGGAAAAAGATCTTGATAGTACGGGCTTTCAGCCCTTGCTGGGATAACTGATCGGTTTTCCTGGGGCGATGCCCCTGGCGGGTATAAGACGCGCCTTTGGCGCTTACCGACCGCTTCGAATCCAGCGAAATTCAGGGAAACGGGTTCGTTTCAAAGAGAACCTTGCAGTAGAAGGGGAAAGGCCTGAGCAGATCGTGCTGATATTTGCGCCGATCGTCAAGGTTTTTACTCCCTCGCTTTCTCATACTCTTTCCGGTCCGTTGTACCGTACAGATGAGCAGAAACCGCCACTGCGCAGAGATTGTGCTGGTTGGCAAGGGGTTCGGAAAGGGATTTACGCCATGGGTGGAAAATCAGGCAAACCGGTCAACCGTCGGAGTTTTCTGAAACGGGGAATAGCGGGAGTGGGGGCCTTCGCCGCGGCTCCTTATGTGATCACCTCGAATGCTCTGGGAGGGGATGGACGACCTCCGGCCAGTGAACGGATTGTCATGGGCGCCATCGGGTTCGGGGGACGGGGACAGTATGTGACCGATGCCTTCATGTGGAACAAGGATGTCCAGATGGTGGCCGTGTGCGAGGTGCAGGGAGACCGCCGCAAGGCTGCCAAGGAGATGGTGGATAAGAAGAATGGCAACACCGATTGCAAGGCCTATATTGACCTGCGCGAGTTGATTGCGCGGCCGGATATCGACGCGGTGGTGATCGCGACGGGCGACAACTGGCATTCGATGGCTTCGATTCTGGCCGCGCGCGCGGGTAAGGACATTTATTGCGAGAAGCCGATGAGCGTCGCCATTTCCGAAGGACGGGAACTGGCCGAGACCATGCGACGGTTCTCACGGGTTTTCCAGTGCGGCACCCAGCGGCGCAATATCGGAAATTTTGTGTTCGCCGCCAATCTGGCGCGTTCCGGTCGGCTGGGCAAACTCAAGGAACTCCATGCGGAGAAAGCCGGAGCCGTCTCCGGCGTGTCGTTCACCATTCTGCCGCCGGAACCTCTTCCGCCTCGTGACGTGGTGGACTGGGACCTGTGGCTGGGACCGGCCGCCTGGCGCGAGTACAATCACAAATACCACACACGCGAATTCTGGTCCTGGGATGGCGATTTTTCGGGCGGTTCCATCACGGAGTGGGGCAGCCACACGGTGGATATGTGTCAATGGGCCAACGACGCCGACCAGACCGGACCGATTGAGTATGAGATTCTCAATGAGAAAAAGGATGTGGCGGCCACCTATGCCAACGGTGCGAAGCTGATCATTCGAACCGGTCTTCGGTTTGGCTCGTGTCCCGTGAAATTCATTGGGGAAGAGGGATGGGTGGAAACCGGCGATTCGGGCGAGATTGAAGCATATCCGGCCTCCCTGCTCGAAGACCGCAAATTCCTCGGTGGATATCCGGCGGACAACCATATCCGGGAATTCCTCGATTGTGTCAAGTCGCGTCGTCAGCCCACCTCCAATGCCGACGTGGCGCACCATTCGATCACCGCCTGCCATGCGGCCAATGTGTGCGTGCGGCTGGGGCGCACGGTGAAATGGGACCCCGCCAAGGAAGAGTTTATCGGCGACGACGAGGCCAACCGCCTTCGTTCGCGCGCCTACCGGCAGCCGTGGCGGCTTTAGGCCATCTCTCTCCTTCGAGTTTTCCGGATTCAGAATTTCTGTTTCAGACAAGGAAACATACTTATGACTTTGAAGAGTGTCTCTACACATTTTCTGGTGGCTGTTTGTGTTGTCATCGTTCTGGCTGCCAGTACACGATCCAATGTCCGCGCCGGTGAGGTTCCCGAACGCGAGAAGGCGTTGATTGAAACGCTCAAGGGGAACGCTTCGTTCCAGGAGAAAGACAAGGCGTGTCGTGAACTCCAGATTATCGGGACGCAGGCGTCTGTACCGGCCCTGGCGGCTCTGTTGACGGATGCGAAACTCTCCCACAGCGCTCGCTGCGTGCTTGAACCGATGCCTTACCCGGAAGCGACTCAGGCGCTTCGCGACGCGCTTCCCAAAACCTCCGGGGAGATCCGAAATGGTCTCATCAACACCTTGGGTATCCGGGGGGATCAGGCGGCCGTCGGCGATCTGGTCAACCTGCTTGAGAGTTTGCGCAAAGAGCCCGTGGAGCGGTACATGGAGCGTTCGGTCACCGAAGCGTTTGAGTCGGTTGCCGGGGCGCTCGGGCGGATTGCGTCTCCCGAGGCGGCAAAGGCGCTGGAACAGTTCCGGTCGAATTGTCCCGAGTGTCTGTATCCGGTGGCCGGCGAGGCCTCGCTGGTTCTGGCCCGGAGGTTGGTGCGTCAGGAGAAATCGGCGGAGGCGGCGGGGGTGTATGAGGCGTTGCAGGACAAAAAATGGTCCAGTCAGGTGCGGCTGGGCGCTTTTGCCGGACTTCTGAAGGCGCAGCCGTCTCAGGCCACGGATCGGATTCTGAAGGCGATCGAAGGGGAGGACCCGACGATTCGCTCGGTTGCGATTGCGAATATCGCGTCGCTCAAGGATCAGGGAATCGTTTCGAAATTGGCTTCGGTCTTCCCAAAAGCCTCTCCGGAGGTCCAGGTCCAGTTGGTCAGCGCGCTGACCGATTGTGGGGACGCGGCAGCCCTGCCGGTCTTGACGCAGGCGCTGGCGGGTTCGAGTCCGGACGTGCAGTCTGTGGCGGCTCGCGCGTTGGGAAAGATCGGCAACGCGTCGTGTGTGGAAGCGTTGAGTCGGGCGGTGGCGGAGGGAGGTAACGATACGGTCAAGCAGGAAGCGGTAGGCAGTCTGGAGCGCCTGCGGGGGGACGGGGTGAATGCGGCGTTGCTGGCGAGTCTGAAGTCGGCGCCGCCGGACGCGCGGGTCAAACTGATCGGGGTTCTGACCACGCGTCAGGCTTCCGATTCCGTGGAAGGCTTGTTGGCGGAAGCGAAAGGGCCGGATGCGCGGGTGCGTTCTGCCGCGTTCAAGGCGATCGGGGCGCTGGGGACACCGGCTCATCTTCCGGCCTTGCTTTCCCTTCTGATTGATTTGAAGGGCGGCGCCTCCAGCGCCGAGGCGGAGCGTGCGGTGGCGGCTTTGTCGCGTAAGATTGCGGACGAAGGTGCGCGCGCGGATGGCGTGCTCGAAGCGTTGAAAGGGGCCGGTGACGCGTCGGTCAAGGGATCTTTGCTTCGGACCCTCGGGGGGATCGCCAACGCAAAGGCCTTTGAGGCCGTGCGGCCGGCGGCGGGGGATTCGGACCCGGTCGTGCAGGAAACGGCCTTGTTTGTACTTGCCGATTGGCCGAACGCGCAGGCGTTGGACACGCTCCTGGAAAAATACCGGAAGACGGAGGATCCGAAGCATCGAGTGGTCCTGTTACGCGGGTGTGTGCGCCTGTTGCGCCAGAACCAGGGGGCGCTGGCCACCTATCGCGAATTACTCGGTTCCACGACGCGTCCGGAAGACAAAACGCTCCTTCTGTCCGGTCTGGCGGATTCCCTGAATCCCGAGGCTTTGAAGGTGATCGAACCGTGTCTGAAGGAAGAGGCGGTTGGAGCGGAAGCGGAACAGGCGTACCTGAAGGTGGCGCTGGCGCAGGTGGGGTTGGCGCCGGATGCGGCTCGGGAGGCCGGGAGCCGACTGGCGGCGGAATCGAAGAATGAAGCCGTTCGTAAACAGGCCGCAGAAATCGTCGAGCGCGTTGGGAAACTGGAAGACTATCTGGTCGGGTGGCAGGTGGCCGGACCTTTTACAAAAGAGGGACAGACAGGCGAGGCGTTGTTCGGCATGGCCTTCCCGCCCGAGACAAAAGATGCTGTGCAACAGGGATGGGGGTATCTGGCGGTGGCCAACCGGCCGGAGACGTCGGTCTGGATGCTCAATCTGGGAGCCGATGAAAAATTCAGTGGCGACAATCGTGCCGCGTATGTCCGGACGTGGATTCTCAGTCCGAAGGCGCAGGACGCCGTGCTGGAACTGGGCGCGGACGATTCCCTCAAGGTGTGGTGGAACGATGCGCCGGTTTATGAGAACAAGGCGCCGGGCGCGGCGAAAGCGGGGGAGGATCGGGTAAAAGTTTCCTTGAAAGAAGGCTGGAACTCGGTCATGCTCAAGGTGGTACAAAACACCGGGCCGTGGGAGTTCTGTGCGCGGTTGAGAACGCCGTCGGGAGACCGTCTCGAGGGACTCCGGGTGGATGCGACGCACGAAAGTGTTCCGCAGGGAAAGGGACCGTCTGCGGTTTCAGAACCGAAAGAAAAAGTCTCCGATTCCGCCGGACCGGACGCGAAGTGGGAACCACTGTTCAACGGCAAAGACCTGACCGGCTGGAAGCGCATCGGCGAGGGGGGCGAGTACTCGGTCGAGGAGGGGTGTCTGGTCGGAACCCAGACGAATGGCAAGGGGGGCGACCTGGTCACCGAACGCGATTTCGCCGACTTCGAACTGCGGGTGACGTACCGGGTGGTGTGGCCGGCCAACAGCGGTTTCTGGTTCCGTTACGACGGCCAGAAAGGTTATCAGTTTGATGTGTTGAAATACAAGGACCCGCTGGCGTATAGTGGCACCCTGTATTGTACGGAAAAGATGTTCATCACATCGAACCTGAATGAGGCGTTGGAGAATCTAGACGGATGGAATGAGGCGCGGGTTCTGGCCCGGGGGGACGCGATCCAGATGTGGCTCAATGGCACGAAGGTGAGCGATTGCCGGGACAGCCTCTACAAGAAGGGGAAAATCGGCCTTCAGGTCCATCCGGGGGACGATCACAAGGGGATGAAGATCATCATCCAGAAAATGGAGATTCGGGATCTGGGAGGGCTGTAAAATCGGGTAACTCCTCCGGGTGTTTCGCCGGTGGCGGGCGCCGGTTATTATGATTGTCAGTGAAAAGAGGATGAAAAATGAACGCAAAGGCAATAGCGGAAAAAGCGATGGATCAGGGCAAGGGCATTGTCCGCCTGACCCCCACCTGGGTACCTCGGGTATTCTGTATCCCCGGGCGGCGCATCAAACTGCACCCGAACGATTATTACGCCCTGGGAGCGGTCCGGGGGGGCATTGACGAGCGCTGGTTTTCTTCGACCACTCCCGCCGATAACGGTCCCCTCACGAGCAAGAACGAGGGGTTGAGCCATATTGTGGTCGAGGACGGCGGCCAGACGGAGACCGTGCTTCTGCGCGACGCCGTGGGTGAGTTGCAGGGACAGTTGATCGGGAAACTCTGGGACCAGTGCCATTGCTGGCCGATGTATTCGAAGTTTTTCGATAACAAGGGGGCCTTGCCCTTCCACATCCATCACGACGACGCTCATGCCGCGCGGGTGGGAGCGAAAGGGAAACCGGAAGCGTATTACTTCGCGCCGCAGGTCAACAACCACGGAGGGGACTTCCCCTACACGTTCTTCGGTTTCCAGCCCGGCGTGACCAGGGAGCAGGTGCGCGAAGCGCTGGTGCGTTTTACCGAGGGGGAGAACTACATCACCGATCTGTCCGCCGCGTATGTCCTGCGGCCGGGCACCGGGTGGAACGTGCCGCCCGGCGTGCTGCACGCCCCCGGCAGCCTCTGTACCTACGAACCGCAGAAGGCCTCCGACGTGTTTGCCATGTATGAGTCGGTGGTTCACGATGCCGTCATCCCGAGCGAACTCCTCTGGAAGGATTGTCCGCCGGAAGAGAAGGGCAATTTCGATTACCTGATCGACGTGATTGATTGGGAACAGAACACGGACCCGATGTTTGCCCAGAAGCACTTCATGGCGCCGATTCCGGTACGGCCGCTCGAGGAAATGCGCGCCGAGGGGTACGAGGAGCACTGGATCTGCTATCTGTCCGACGACTTCAGCGCCAAGCAGCTCACGATTCTTCCCAACAAGACCGTGACGATTCACGATGGCGGAGCGTACGGGATGTACATGGTCCAGGGCAACGGCCAGATGGGCGTGTGGGCGATCGAGACGCCGACCCTGATCCGGTATGGCCAGATGACGCGCGATGAATTTTTCGTTTCCGAAGCCGCCGCGAAGGAAGGGGTCCGGATCACGAACCCCAGCCGGACCGATCCGATCGTGATGCTGAAGCATTTTGGCCCGGGCGCTCATGACAACATGCCCAAACGCTGAGAATTCCGTCTCCGGCGCCGGTCAGAGAATCGGCGCCGGAGGCTTGCCGGGAAAGGGAAAGGAAAAAACTCATGGCAGCGCACGTGAATACGTTTCCGAAATTGCACAATGCGATGTGGCCCGGTGTGGTGGGGAAAGGCGAGGGGGGAGAGCCGCCGATCGGCCTCGAAACCATGCTCGATCTGACCGCCGCCGCCGAGGTGGTCGGGGTCAAGTTTGACGGGGTGGATCTGTTCCTTTGCGATCCCCATGTGAGCATTGATTCAACGGACGCCGACCTCGAACGACTGGCCGAGAGAGTCCGGTCCCGGAATCTCAAGATCGGTTCGCTGGTGGCGCCGGTCTGGGGGGGGACGGGCGGCGGTTCGGCTATGGGGGATGTGGAGGAGCAGGGGCGCTTCCTCACCCAGGTGACGAAGGCGTGCAAGATTGGCAAGAAACTGCGGGAGATGGGGATTCGGCCCTACGGCTTGATTCGCATTGATTCGGCGGTGGACCCGGCTTCCTGGGCGGCCGACCCGGAAGGAAATCAGAAGAAGATCGCCGCGACGTTCAGTAAGGCGTGCGATATTGCCGACTTGTACGAGGAACGGCTGGCGGCCGAGGGGGAAATCTGCTGGGGCGGCATGCACAGCTGGAAGCGGATGGTCCAACTGCTCGAACTGGTCAATCGGCCCCAGACGTTGGGTTTTCAGGCCGACATGGCCCACACGCTTCTCTACCTGCTCGGGTACAACGCCCCCGAGGACGCCCTGTTGCCGGAAGGCTTTGCGTGGGACAATGAGGAGGTCTTCCTGGCCGCCTATGAAAAATTGACATCGGTACTCCGTTCCTGGACGAACGATTTGCACATTGCGCAGAACGACGCAACGGTCAAGGGCGCCGGTTCGCACGACAAGACCGGACGCCATTGTCTGCCGGACGATCCGAACGGGAAACTCGACATCCCGCGGCTGGCCGGGTACTGGCTGCGTTCCAACGGGCAGGTGACGCGCCGGATGCGCCACATCTGCTGGGACGGATGTATGTTTTCGAACGAAACCTTGATGAAACCGCAGACGTGGAATGCTATTCTCTCCGCCATGCTCGCGGTGCGCGATGCGCACGGCTGGCAGGAATAGCCGCACAGGGGTGCGTAGAATCGGGGAGAATCCGGCATGTTCAAAGGGCAAGGAAAAGGGTCTATGAGGAGTTTCTGTATTTGGGGGGTCTTGGGAGTGTTGTTGTCCGGTTTGGCGGGGTGCCAGAGTTGGCAGGTGCCATCCGAGGAACTCGTCATGTATGGCGGTCAGAGGAAAACGCCCGAGCAACATGCCGCTGACACCAAGTTCTATCAGCAAATGGTCCAGCAGTTCGCGACTCCCCAGAAGGCCAGCAATGTCTGTGCGGAACGGGGATGGCGCTCTTTTTATGCGGGAGAATTGACGTCGGCCATGAAGAGTTTCAATCAGGCCTGGTTGCTCGATCAGGGTAACCCGCAGGCGTACTGGGGGTTCGGAGCCGTCTCGCTCAAACAGGGCGATTATCGAAAGGGATTGGATATGCTGGCCAAGGCTTACAATCTCGACCCGAACAATCCCCGGATCGTTTCCGAACTGGCCTACGCCTACGCGTTGAACGGGCGAGGATACCTTTCCTACAAAAACGAGGATGACGCGATGTATCTGCGGCTGGCGGAGGAATACTTCCGCAAGGCCAGCCGGTTGGATCCGACGTACCCGCTGCTCTATTCGCAATGGGCGGAAGCGCGTTATTACGAGCGCGACTGGGCGGGGGCGTGGGAGCGGGTCATGAAGGCCGGCGCCTTGGGCGGAGAAGGAACGGTTCACCCGGAACTGGTCGAAAAACTTTCCGAAAAAATGCCCTGTCCCTACGCGCCCCAGGGAAAATGACGCAAAAATTTACCGATTCGAAAGGTCAGGAGATGGCGATGCGACAGTTGAATATTGGAATGATCGGGTATGGTTTCATGGGCCGCGCGCATACCAATGCCTATAAGCGCGTGGCGGATTTCTTCCCGGAAGTAGAGTGCCGGCCTGTCCTGAAAGCGGCATGCGCCCGCAATGCTGAAAAGATTCAGGCTTTTGCCGACCAGTGGGGCTATGAATCGGTTGAGACCGACTGGCGTAAACTCGTCGAGCGCGCGGACATTGATGCCATTGACATCTGTGTCCCCAATAATCTCCACAAGGAGATCGCTTTGGCGGCGGCCCGCAATGGCAAGATGATTCTCTGTGAAAAACCGCTCGCCCTGAACGTGGCCGAGGGGGAGGAGATGGTCGCGGCCATCGAGAAGGCCGGAGTCCCGAACATGGTCTGGTACAACTACCGCCGCGTGCCCGCGGTCTCGCTGGCCAAGGCGATCATTGACGAGGGCAAACTGGGGCGGATTTATCACTACCGCGCCAACTTCCTCCAGGACTGGACGATCTCGCCCGACGTGCCCCAGGGCGGGGGCGGAACGTGGCGGCTGGACGCGGCGGCGGCCGGATCGGGCGTGACGGGCGACCTGCTCGCGCACTGTATTGATACGGCGCTCTGGCTCAATGGAAGCATCACCAACGTCAGCGCCATGACCGAGACGTTTGTCAAGCAGCGTGTCCATGCTGAAACCGGCGCCCTGCAGCCCGTTTCGATTGACGACGCCTGCGCCTTCCTCTGCCATTTCGGAAATGGATCGCTGGGACTCTTCGAGTCCACTCGATACGCGCGCGGACACAAGGCGCTTTACACCCTCGAGATCAATGGCGAGTTCGCCTCCATCCGGTGGGATCTGTCCGATCTGCATCGCCTGGAATACTTTGACCACCGGGACGAAGGAAAATTGCGCGGCTGGCGTTCGATCCACGTCAGCGATCATGGCGGCGCGCATCCCTATATGGATAAATGGTGGGTGCCGGGTCTTCAGATTGGTTACGAGCACAGTTTCGTCCACCAGGTGGCGGATTTCCTCATGTCCCTGAAAAAGGGCGAACTGTGCGCCCCCACGTTCCGGGATGCTCTCGAGACCCAGAAAGTCTGCGAAGCGGTCCTGAACAGCGCCGCAAAGCGGAGTTGGGTGGGGGTCTGAGAGGTTCGATTTCCAGGGGCGGTAGGGAGAAATCAGCGGAAAGGAGATGCCCATGCAATACGGTATCAATCTGCTTCTCTGGGCCGATACGCTCAGCGACAGCCTGTTGCCTTTGCTCGATGACATCAAATCTATCGGGTACGATGCGGTCGAATTGCCGATCTTCGAATTTGATGTGGAGAAGTATGCCGCCTGGGGACGCCATCTCGACAATGCCGGTCTGGCGCGCAGCGCCGTGACGGTTCGGGGGGCCGTGGACAATCCGATCAGTCCGGACCCGGCCGTTCGGGCTCTTTCCATCGAGAACAACAAGCGGGCCTTGGAGTGCGCGCAAGCGGCCGGATGCCGTTGCCTGATCGGTCCGATGCACTCCGGTCTGGGGGTGTTCTCGGGCGCCGGACCCACGGCGGACGAGTGGAAATGGGGGGTGGAGAGTCTGCGCCCCGTGGCCGAGTACGCCGAAACGTGCGGCGTGACGCTGGCCCTCGAGCCGATCAACCGGTTCGAGTGTTATTTCATCACCACCGCTTCCGACGTGGCGCGGTTTTGTCGCGAGGTGAACCACCCGCGCTGTCGGGCGATGCTCGATTCGTTCCACTCCCACATCGAAGAGAAAGACCCCGCCGCGGCCATCCGCTCGATGAAGGGGCTGTTACAGCACATGCACATTTCCGAAAACGACCGCAGCACGCCGGGTTCCGGCAACGTGCGGTGGACGGAAACCTTCGATGCGCTGGCTGAGATCGGTTATGACAACATGCTGGTCATTGAGGCGTTCGGATTGTTGCTCGAAAAACTGGTCCCGACGGTCCGGATCTGGCGGCGGATGTACGACTCGGAAAAACAACTGGCCACCGATGGGTTGCGTTTCATGAAAGAACAGGTCGAGAAACGGCGGCAGACCTGCTGATTCGACTCCTGAAGAGATCCCGGAACTCCCCGGTTCGCAGGTATGGGCCGGGGAGTTCTCTTTTCAACGGCTTGGAGACATACGCTTCTCCTTGACTTTCGTGAAAGTTTCGTCTAAAATCTTCGCGTTGAATGGATGGACGGGGAGAAGAGAATCCGATTCTGCGATTCGGGCGGAGGGGTGTTCGATGCCTCACTACTTGACAAAACGGCAACGCGAAATCCTGACTTTTCTCGACGATTTCATTGCGGCGAAGGGGTATTCCCCCTCGCTTGAGGAAATATGCGCGGGCTTGGGACTTTCGTCCCTGGCGACGGTCCATGTGCATTTGAAAAATCTCGATGAAAAACGGATGATCCGGCGGATGCCGAATCGGGGACGCTCCATCGAGTTGACTCCGGCGGGGCTGAAATGGCGGGCGCAGAAAACCGAAAAGAAAACGGCTGGCTGGATCGCGATCCCCCTGTTGGGTCGGGTGGCTGCCGGCACGCCCATCGAAGCCATCGAAACGCCCGAGCAGATCGAAGTCCCGGCCGATTTTGTCCGGGGACGCGAGGCGTTCGTTCTCAAGGTTCAGGGCGATTCCATGATCAACGAACAGATTCGCAACGGCGATCTGGTGATTGTCGAGAAACGTTCAACCGCGGAAAATGGGGAAACGGTGGTGGCGCTGCTCGACGATTCCGAAGCGACGGTCAAGAAGTTCTACCGCGAACCGGACGGCCGTGTGCGGCTCCAGCCGGCGAACGACTCCTTACAACCGATTGTCGTCGAATCGGCTGCATGCACGATTCAGGGCGTGGTGATCGGTCTGTTGCGCAAGTATTGAAAACCGCAGTTGAGCGCCAACGGCGCTTCAACTGCGGTTTTCAGGTTCATCGCCCCGCATACTCGGGTTGGTGTCGGTCCGGACGTTCCTCGAAAAACTGTTTCGCCTGATACACGAAGGCCTCGAGCCGCAGTTGCAGATTCAGTTCCTGTTGCCCCGTATAGGCGGCGTGGAAGACCGGAATGTTGTGGTGATCGCGACGGACCCGCGTGAAGAGCGCCGAACAGATCGAGCCGGGCATGCAGGTGAACGGCATGGTGTTGACGACGCCGCAGACGCCCTCGTGGCGGATCAGTTCGACCGACTTGCCGATGGTCAGGATCGCCTCACCGTAGAAACTGGAATCCAGGTAGGGCTTGGCCATTTCAAACAGCGTCTGGGGACCGGCGTCCGGTTCGAGGCCGAACAGGGAATACGCTTTCTTTTCATCGAAGTTTTGGACACCGCGCGTCGCCAGCCCCTTGAGCGCCTTCAGATGGTGGCCCCGGGCGCGATGTTCCTGTCCCCGAATCTCACTCAGATAGTGGAACCATTCTCCCATGGTGGGAATCATGACTTCCGCGCCCAGTTGCTCCAGAGTGCGCACCACGCTGTTGTTCGCGTATTCGTTGGTTCGGACGTACACTTCTCCGACCACCCCGATGCGGGGACGGTTTGGGGCGTCCAGGCGCCGTTCGATTATTTTCCACCGGGCGGCCAGCTGCCTCATCGTTTCCCAGAGGGAGTCACTTCCGCGGGCGATGGCTTCCGATACGGCCTGAACGGATTCCTGGAACAAGGCGTCGCTTTCCCCGGGATTCTGTTCGTAGGGGCGGGTCTTCAGGAGTATTTTCTCCAGAACGTCCACGCAGACGACCGCCTGCCAGGCATGCCGCTCGAAGTTCTTGCCGATACTCGACGTGGTTTCGATCCATTCGTTCCCCTGTTCCAGAGAAAGGATGGGAACCTCTTCGAGTCCCAGTTTGTCGAGCACATGGCGGTGCAGGCAGTGGTACTGGCCGAACCGGCATGGCCCGTCGGTTGAGGCCATGAAGAACGCCGAACGGTTCGGATTGAAGTCGGGACGGCGAGTTTGCCGCACCATATCCCCCGTCGTCAGCAGGCAGGGGTAGCATTCGCGTCCGGACGTGTAGCGGCGGCCCAGTTCCAGCGATTCCTCATTGGACGGGTCCATCGCCACGGCCTCGACCCCCATCGAGCGGAAAGCGCCCGCCAGCGCATGGGCGTGGGGGGACATGCAGGGGATGTAAAGGCGGCGGTGATTCGAATACACACGGGGCGCTTCTTCCTCGGTCGGGCCGGTCTTTCTCCGCTCGCGGTCGAGATTGCGCAACGTGTCGAGGAACGCTTCGCATCGCGTTAACAGTCCCGCGTCGGCGCTGTGTTCGTCAATTTCGAGTTGGAGGTAGGGCTTGCCGGACATTTCCTGCCGGAAGAAGTCGAGCAGGAACGAGTCGGGGCCACAGCTGAAGTTCGTGACATAAACGCCGAACAGGTTGGGATTCTGGCGGATGAGGGTCGCCGCTTTCATGATGCGCTGACCGTAGCGCCAATAGACTTTCCGCCACCGTTCCGGCAGGCGCATCGAGCGGAGGGGGAGCATTTCCATCGGAATCGGGAGAACGCCGAGGCTCCGGAATTTCCGGGACAGGTCCAGGTTCATGCCGGGATCGCATCCGTTGTAGGGCCGCGCGACGATCACTACGCTCGGGGTCTCGGGATCGAGGTTCTCGAGAATCTCGCGGCCTCGTTCCTCGAGGGTGTGGTAGAAATTTTCCTGGGCGGCGTGAGCCAGCCGCAACGCCCGGCGGATTTCCGCCTTGCTCGATTGCAGCGTCTTACCATGCTGGATCAATTCCTGCTCCAGGTGTTGTTGCCCCCATTGAAAATGGAGGACCGGACTGAACACCCGGATGCCCTGCGCTTCCGGGTCTATTGAACTGCGCAGGGTATAGGGAAGCGACTGAACCAGCGGACAGTTGAAGACCGCCGCGTCCTGGGGGCCGAAGTCCTCATTCTCGGAGTTGATCAGGCTGGGCAGAAAGATCAGGTCGGGCGACTGGGCCATCAGTTCCAGCACGTGTCCGTGCGCGATTTTTACCGGAAAACAGGTCTCGAAGACCACTTTCTCAACTCCCTGCCGGACGACCGAGGTCGTGGTGGCGCCGGAGAGAAGAATCTGAAAGCCCAGCGACTCGAAGAACGCGCGCCAGAAAGGAAGCACGTCGTAAAACGACAAGGCCATCGGGATACCGACGGTCCCCTTAACTTGAATATCCTTTTGCGGCTCGGCGGGGGTGGATTCTCCCAGCAGCAGGGCGTGGCGTTCGGCAAACAGGTCGGGCAGATGATCGGCGACCGAGGAATGGCGGTCCACGTCGTATTTCTCGCACCGGCTGCCGGAGTAAACCGGACGCTGTCCCTCGAACTGGACCCGACGGATCTCGCAGAGGTTGTCGCACGAACGGCAGACAAAAGAGTTGATCTTGAAATCTTCCTGACTGAAATTGAACCCCCGGAAACGGGTCCGGACCGCCTCGCCTCGCTCGCGCGCTTCCCGAGCGTTCTGGCGGGCCAGCAGCGCCGCGCCGATGGCCCCGGTCACTTCATGGTGGGGAGGGACGATCACCTCTTTTCCTGTCACCTGATTGAACGCGGCCACGACCGCCTTGTTGAACGCCGTTCCCCCCTGGAAGAAAATCCGGTCGCCTACCCGCCGTTCCCCCACCACCCGGTTCAGGTAGTTGTGGACGATCGAGTAGGCCAGGCCCGCCAGCAGGTTCGAGGTCGCGGCGCCCTGCTGCTGGTGGTGAACCAGGTCCGACTCCATGAAGACCGTACACCGATCCCCCAGGCTCACCGGCGAGTCGGCGTCCAGGGCCAGTGGACTGAATTCTTCTTTCAACTCCACACTGAGGCGCTCGGCCTGTTCTTCGAGGAAGGATCCCGTTCCCGCCGCGCAGGCGCGGTTCATCTCGAAATCGCACACCGTTGCCTGGTCAATGCTGATATACTTCGAGTCTTGGCCGCCGATCTCGAAGATGGTGTCCACGGTCGGGTCAATCCAGATTGCGGCGGTGGCCTGTGCGGTGATTTCGTTTCGGATGATGTCGGCGCCGACCAGTTCACCGATCAGGTAACGGCCCGAGCCGGTGGTACTGACCCCTCGGACCTCGATCCGGTCTCCGATTTCCGCCTCAATTTCAGCCAACCCTTCCTGGACGGCTTCGATGGGGCGGCTGGCCGTTCGCAGGTACCGCTTGGCCAGCAGCCGCCCGTCGGCGTCCAGGGCGATCACGTTGGTACTGATGGAACCGACATCAATCCCCAGATAGGCTTCGATTTTCTTCTCAGCGTTCTGTTCTTCCAGAAGAGGGACCCCATTATCGGGGAGCCCTGCCGCCGTCAGGAAGGGACGCAGACGGGGCAGGTTGTGCGCCGAGTGGATTCTGGGAGTCTTCAGGTATTCGCGCAGAGCCTGGGCGCCCCGGAATTCGGTTTGCGTGTTGTGGCTTTGCAGTCGCCACGCCGCGCCCAGTGCTCCCAGGGTCCTGTGGTGGGGCGGGACGATCAGTTCGTCCGGTTCGAGTTCGAGCACCTCACGAAAAGCGCGAACCATTCCGGCATTCGAGGCCACTCCACCCAGAAAGGCCACCGGCCGTTCAAACTCTTTGCCTTTCCCCACCGTCGAGACGAAGCTGCGCGCCAGGGCCAGACACAGCCCCATTGCAATATCGGGGACCGGTGTGGCCACCTGCTGGAGGTGGATCATGTCGGACTTGGCAAAAACGCTGCAGCGCCCGGCAATGCGGGGAGGGGTACTGGATTCCAGGGCCAGTTTCCCGAATTCTTCTTCGATCGCGACTCCGAGTCGAGAAGCCTGCTGGTCCAGGAACGATCCCGTTCCTGCCGCGCAGAGCGAATTCATGGAAAAATCGCGCAGGCTGGCATCCGCCAGGCCGGCAGTCGAGTCGAACACCAGAAGTTTGGCGTCTTGTCCCCCGATTTCAATCGCGGTCGGAGTCTGGGGACACACCCGGCGCAGGCCGACGCTTTGGGCCACAATTTCATTGACGCTCTGGCCACCCAGAATGCGGGTCAGATGACCCGATGCCGAACCGGTCACCGCCACCCCCGCGACGGTATCCTGAGGAAAACGGGATTCCAGTTCTTCGAGCGCGTCGAGCGCCGTCTGATAAGTCTGGCCGTGGGTACGTCGGTAATCTTCAAAGAGTACCTGTCCCTGAGAATCCAGAACGGTGGTCTTCAGGCTGACCGATCCGGCGTCGATTCCCAGCCAAATCCGATCTGCCATGGGAATTTCCCTCCTGGTTTTCTTGAAATGGTCCCCCGCTGGTACGTGAGTCATGATATCCAACTCAGCCTTTCTTCAAGAACTGCTTTCTGAAACGATCAGAAAGACTCTCGAATCTAAAAGCCAAATCCGTACCATCTCTTCCCGCATCGGTCCAGTATTTTTGTTTCCTTTATGAGGCGTTGTCGAATAACGAGTTACTATTTCATCAAAGCGCCGTTTCGCGACGGACATTTCCGGCTTCTGTCATTCTGTGCCCGTACACAGGGCAATAAATGTCAGACTCTTGGGTCGAATACTTCTGGAAACAAATCCCTTCGCCGGTTGTCTGCCGGTAAGATGAATACGAAAACACCCGGCCTCCTTGTACGAGGACGGGGAACAAATTTCAATTTCAATTGCGTGAAATCACGCTGCGCGACTTAGAAATCTTCCATCGCCTTGTAAAAACCAAGGTAATCCGTACTTTCGCTTTCCAGAAACTTGATCGCCTCACGTGGATGCTCGTTGAACTGTCCCGTAATCATGTAGGGAATATCGTACCCCCATTCGGTCGTTGTGCGCAAGGGGAGAAAGGCATTTGTGATGCAATTCAGGATCGGGCGGATGTCAAACTTGGGATTGCGCAGGAAGCCCAGTAACAGTTCCATGGGACAGTTTCCGGCGCCCCGGCCAAGCCCGTAAATTGTTGCATCGAGGTAACTTACGCCAATAGTCAGGGCCTGAATGGTGTTGGCGAAGGCCAACTGCTGGTTATTATGGGCATGGATACCCACCTCTTTGCCTGCACTTTTCATGATTTCGAGGTAACCCATGGCCAGGTCCCGGGTGGTTTCCGGGTACAATGACCCGAAACTGTCCACCAGATACATGACATCCACGGGCGACTTGGCGATGACCTCGAGGCCGTCGCACAACTCGCGTTCCGAGACGCGCGAAATAGACATCAGGTTCAGGGTCGTCTCATATCCCTTGTCGTGTGCGTCCCTGACCAGATCCAGCGCGCCCGGAATCTGATGGATGTAACAGGCCACGCGGACCATGTCAATCACACTCTGATCTTTGGGCAGGATATCGGTGTGGTAATCGGTCCGGTGCGAATCGGCCATGACCGACAGTTTGAGAGCATGCGGGCTGTCCCCGATGACACGGCGCAGGTCATCCTCTTTACAGAACTTCCACGGACCGTAGTCGTTGACGGAAAAGACCCGTTGGGAAGATTTGTACCCCAGTTCCATATAGTCCACGCCGGCAGCCGCACAGGCGTCATACACGGCCCGCACAAAACCGTCTTCGAAGCGGGCGTTATTGACCAGAGAACCGTCTCGGACTGAACAATCGAGGACCTTGATGTCTGGACGAAACTCCACTAAATTCCCCTTTGCCGCGTCATCTCGATGATGTAATAACATGAATCCAGGCTCCTTTCCACCTCTAGAACCCCTATTTCAAGCACGGTCGCCCGATTTTTGTCAATAAATCTTTGGTTTTTGTTGAAAATGGGGCCGGATTCTCCGAAGAATTGCAGAGAACAAGGAACTATCCGGTTTTTCCGGTGTCTGTTTGAGGTGTGGCTCGTTTGGTTGGCTGAATAAACTTCGAAAAAGGTCTCAAACAGCATTTTCCCAGTCAAGGAGAGCGTCTTATGAAAAAGAATACGGTTGGAAAATATGGGGTTATGCGGTTCATTCTGATTCTCTGGGCCTTGGCGTTCTGCGTGGGGGGAAGTGCGTTGGCGCAGGGTACTTTGTACCTCCACGATCCGGGGATTCGTATCGAGGGGGAACCATCGGCTCGAGAGGTGGCGATACAACCGGTCCCGCGTCCTCCGGATCAGCCGCCCCGTTGGGATGTCCCCCCGGCAGAACTGGTTCGCCTGAAGGTTCAGGTGGAAATCCGCGATCAGGTGGCCGTGACGGAGTTGGATCAGGTCTTCCGCAACCCCTCGAATCGGCGGCTCGAGGGCACCTATCTGTTTCCCCTTCCGCCCGATGCGGCGGTCAAGGACATGAGTCTGTACATTGACGGCAAACCGGTCGAGTGCGAGGTGGTCGAGGCACAGAAGGCCCGGCAGATCTACGAAGGCATTGTCCGCAGCATGCGCGACCCCGCCCTGCTCGAATATGTCGGACGCGATCTGGTCCGGTTGCGAATTTTCCCCATCGAACCGCTTCAGGAACGCCGGGTGACGTTCAAGTACAGTCAGGTGATGCGGCGCGATTTCGATCTGTTTGTGTATTCCTACCCCCTTATTGGACGCGATCAGGCGCAGCGTCCCATCGGCGAGTTCGAATTGAAGGGGATGGTGGCGACGCAACTGCCGATCACTTCGATCTATTCGCCCACGCATGACGTTGTGCTGGATCGCCGAAGCGACACGCAGGTCAAGTTTTCCTTCAATCAGAAGAACCAGGCGCCCCAGCGGGATTTCAAACTCTATATCGGGACGCACAAGAGCGAACTGGGCGCCGACCTGATTGCCTATCGCGATACCGACGGCCCCGGTACGTTCATGCTGCTTCTGGCGCCCCAGATGG
>DAOPYU010000002.1:0-24170 GCA_035353095.1 Candidatus Sumerlaeota bacterium
CATCCTGAGTCGAGGAGACTTCATTCGACCAGACCGAGGTTCCTCCGTCCGTCGTCGCGGAAACGCGGTAGAAGTACTCCACGCCATCCGTCAACCCCGTGAAGGTCGCCTGCGTGGCCGTCACCGTCTGCGAGGTCACACCCGTCGTGAAGGAGGCATTCGTCGCCGCTTCCACCGTGTAGGACACCGCACCCGCCACCGCACTCCACGCCACCGTGTTCTGCGTTCCGGCCGTGTAGGTCGGTTCCGACACCATCACCGGCGCCGGGATCTCACCGCCGATCCAGACCGTCGGACTGGGCAGCGACGCCACGTTCGGGTTGCCCACGGCATCCACACACACCCCCGCGTTCACCTGAACCGTCAGGGTTCCCACGCCCGCGATACCCGACACGGTCGCCGTGTAGGTGGTCGGCGTCACCTGCGTGATCGTCACCGTTGTATAGGTCACCGTCCCCGTCACATTGACCACCAGGTCGCCCGGGTCGCCATAGCCGAAGACCGGTTCGTTGAAGAAGTAGTTGAAGCTGACTTCGGTCGCCGTCGTCGGGCCCGTCGTCGAGGGGATAAAGGACCCGACATACGGAGCCGTAACATCCACCCGAATTCCGTCACTCGGGGTCGAGAAAGCGCTGACGTTGCCCAGCGCATCCGTCGCCCGGAGGCGGAAGTACCCCGTCTGCCCGTCGGCACCCGTCACCGTCATCGTAGTGAGCGTGGACGGCAGCGTGCCCGATGTCGTCACCGTCGCGAACGACGGATCGTACGAGAACTGGTACTCATACGTGGCCAGACCGGCCCCCGCATCCGTCGCCGGCGTCCAGTTGAACACCAGCGCGGTGTTGCTCGTCATGGCCCCCTGGTCCGTCGGCGCACCGCTGAGGACCGGTGGCGTCGTATCGAAGTGGAACGGGAAGACATCCGACGCGGCGTTTGTCCGCCCCGCCGTCAACGTCGCCGTGGTCGCCCCCGCCGGAATCTGAACCGTCACCAGCCCATCCGTCTTCGGCACCGCCACGAAAGTGTAGGTCCGGCTGGTCAACGCCACGACCGACTGGATCGTCGCGTTCAGCACCGTAATGCTGGCCGTCGTCAACCCCTCGACCGGCTCGCTGAACGTCGTCACAAAGTCCACCGCCGCCAGTTTCGTGAAGGTTCCGCTCGTCACATCCACCGAATCGAGCGCCACCGTCAACGGAGTCGGCGACTGGACCGTGAAAGTCCAAGTGGACGACGTCAGCGCATTGCCCGCGCCATCGAGAGCCGCCGAAGCCAGAACCGCTTCGACCGGACCTTCAGCCACCGTACCGAAGCCTGCGAAGACGTAGGGATTCGAGCCGGAAACCGTGGTCGCGGCAACATCGTTGAGCGTCAGACTACCCGCCGTCAGACCCGTCACCGGCTCACTGAGCGTCACCGTGACCGACGTCACCGACGCCACCACGCTGCCCGCCGCCGGAGCAACCGCCACCACCGTCGGCGCCGTGTTGTCCACCACCACCGCCACGCTCGGATCCGTCGTGGCGTTCCCATTGCCCGCCAGATCAAACGCCGCGTTCGCACTCACGGCCACCGTGAAGGAACCATTACCCGTAATTCCGTTGACTGTCACTTTGTACTGCGTCTCGGAGACCGCCGCGATCGTCACGCCGGTCGAAGCCGTACCCGCATGGTTGACCAGGATCGCGGCAGGCTGATCGAAGCCGATCACCGGTTGGTCAAATGTGACCATGAAGTCCACCGAATCGGCATGGGTCGGACCGGTCGTGGACGGCACAATACTGAGTATCACCGGGATTGTGTTGTCCAAGGCCACCGCCGCGCTCGGACCACCGGCGACGTTCAGGTTGCCCGCCAGATCCTGCGCCGTGCTTGGGTTCACACTCAACGAGAAGGAACCATCGCCGGTCAGACCACTCACCGTGACCGCGTACTGACTGGCGGAAACCGGCGTGATGACCACCCCGGTCGAAGCGGTACCCGTATGATTGACCACCACATCGGAAGCCTGACTGAACCCGGTTACGTCCTCACTGAACGTCACCGTGAAGTCCACCGCATCCCAATTGGTCGGACCCGTCGTGGCCGGGACGATCCCCGCCACCGTCGGCGCCGTGTTGTCAATCGTCACCGCCGCACTCGGGCCGCCCGCCTTGCTCGCGTTCCCCGCCAGATCCTGAGCGCAACTGTCGTTCACGCTCAGGGTCAGCGACCCATCACCCGCCACACCACTGACCGTGACCGTGTAGGTGGCCGGGGAAACCTGAGCCAGCACCACACCCGTGGTGACCACCGTCCCCGTCTTGTTCACCGTCACATCAGCCGGTTCGGCAAACCCGCTCACCGCTTCGTTGAAACCGACCGTGAAAACCACCGAGTCGGCATTGGTCGGGCCGGTCGTGGCTGGCGTGATGGCCGCCACTTCGGGCCGCGTGTTGTCAATCAAAACCGCCGCACTCGGACCACCGGCCACATTGCCATTGCCCGCGTGATCCTGCGCGCTGCTCGGGTTCACGCTCAGCGAAAGAGCGCCATCGCCCGTAACCCCACTCACAGTCACCGTGTAAGTGGTCGGCGAAACCTGAGCCAGCGTCACCGTCGTGGCTGCCACCGTCCCCGTCTTATTCACCGTCACATCGGTCGGCTGCGCGAAGCCGGTCACCGGCTCACTGAACGTCACCGTGAAATCCACACTGTCGGCGTTGGTCGGACCGCTCGTCGCCGGAACAATCCCCGTCACGCCCGGCCGCGTGGTGTCAAGCGTCACCTGATTGTCCACACTCGCCGAGGCCAGACTCTCGAAGCCCACCGCATCGTGCGCCGCACCGGCCACGATACTGGCGATGACAATCCCGTCCGACGAGAACCCGCTGACCTGGATCGTATAGGTTGAGTCTCCATCGCCACCCGCGATGACCGCCACCGACCCACCACCGGCGGTCCCCGACGTAATGACCACATCCGACGCGTCAAATCCCCACACCGGCTCACTGAATCGCACATCGAAACGAACCGCCGAGACACTCGTCGGATCTACCTGACCCGCCGCCTGATTGATCGTCACCGACGGAGGCGTGCTGTCATAGGTCACCGAATTGTCCGTGCTCGTCGAGATAAAATTGCCATTGCCCGCCTGATCCACCACCACACCCGCAGGGATCACCGGCACCACGGTTCCATCGTGCGACACCCCGGTCACGTTGATCGTATAGGTCGTATCGCCGTTGGCGCCCGTCACCGTATAGGTGGTCACCGTGGCCGTTCCCGTGAACTGAAGCGACGTGGTCGTGAATCCCACCACCGGATCGCTGAACTTCACATCGAAGACGATCGAACCGCTGGTCGGGTCAGCCTGACCGGCCACCTGGTTCAGCGTCACACTCGTCCCTTCGCGGTCCACCAGGTACAGTTCACCCGCCGAGAAGGCCGTCGTCAGCGGATAGCCGACCACGTCCTCGATATCCGAGAGGTTGCGGTTCAGGTCCACACTCAACGTCCCCACCCCCGGCACCGTATCCACCGTCACCGTCCAGTTCGCCCCTGACGGGTCGGACGCGACCGAGTTGACCACCGAGGCCACTTCTGCGCCCGTCGCATCCATCGAGAAATTGTCCGTATCCACATAGAGCACCCGCTCATTGAACGCCACCTCGAAGACCACCTGCGCGGCGTTCGTATTCGGGGTCAACGGCGTATGGCGACGGATCGCCAGCACCTCGGGCAGACGGCTCACGGAATACATCTCATTGACCGACGGCGCAATATCGGCCACCGGATTCCCCGCGGCATCGGTCACCGCCGTCGGCTGCACCAGGTTGATCCCCAGATCGCCGATACCCGACGAGGTCTGCACCTTCACGTACCACGTCGTACCCGAACCGGTCACCGCGCTCACATAGGCGCCGATCTGGTCGAAGGTCGAGTCGAGCGAAACCTCGAAGTCCGCATCCGTCACGCTCACCACCGGCAGACTGAAGGTGGCCTTGAAGGTCACTTCCGAAGCCGAGGTCGCCGCATTCAGCGGGTTGTACCGCTCGACACTCAGCAACTGCGGCGCCAACCGGTTGACTTCATACGCCTCACCGGCCGTGAACACCCCACTGACCGTATTGCCCAGACTGTCGGTCACACCCGCCGTGGTCACCAGGTCCACACTCACCAACCCGTGGGCCATGTCCACCGTGTTGACCGTGACCGTCCAGGTCGTTCCGGCGCCCGCGACCCCGAGGATCGTCGCACCCGCCTGGCCGCCCGTCGCGTCCACGGCAAAGTCCGACGAGGTCACATTGCTGACATCATCGCTGAAGAGCACCTGGAAGGTCACCTGCGAAGCCGAGGTCAGCGCATCCACCGGATCGAACCGGTTGATGGCCGTACAGAACGGCACTCGGTTGATTTCATAATACGCGCCGGCGGTGAAGGTCGTCAGAAGTTCGTTGCCCTGGAAGTCCAGAATGCCCGTCGTGGTCGTCAGGTCCACACTCAGCCACCCCAACCCCTTCGCCGTGTCCACCGTCACCGTCCACGTCGTTCCATCGCCCGCGTTCGTCACACTCTCGAGCGCAGCCGACGTCAGAGCCGTCTGATTGCTCGTCGCGTCAATCGAGAAGTTGGCCAGCGTCACACTCGTCACCGGTTCATCGAACGTCACCTGGAACGTCACCTGGGTCGCGCTCGTAACCGCCGCCGCCGGAACGAACCGATCGATCGCCACCACACTCGGTCCCTGACGGTCGATCTGATACGCCTCGCCGTTCACAAACCCGGCGCTCATGGTGTTGCCCACCTGGTCCGCGATCCCCGCCGTGTTCGACAGGTCCACGCTCAGCGCCCCCTTGCCCGGAGCCGTCCCCACCACAACCTGGTACTCACGGGCCGAGACCGGCGTCACCGACAGAATCGCCGCCGCCACCTCGTCACCCGTCGCGTCAATCGAGAAACTGCCCGCACTCACACCCGTCACATTCTCGTTGAACGTCACCGTGAAACTCACCAGCGACACCGACGTCGGAGAGGCCTCATTGCGAACGATCGAAACCACCGTCGGATCCACGCGATCAATGGTGTAGGCAAACGGAACCCAGAACGCGCTGTGGGTCGAATCCCAGCAGGAACCGCCCAGGTAAACCGAATTCCCGGCCATATCCACAATCGCATCGAGGTGATACGGAAGATCAATATAGAGGGCGCCCATGGCGTTGTCCACCGTGTTGGCCGTCACCAGCCACTGAGTGGCCGGGCTGCCGCCCACCGGGGTGACCCCGGCAATGGTCGAAGCATTCTGAGGCGGCTCACCGATTCCGGCCGTAAACATGGACGTCGTCACCCCATGCACCGGCTTGTCGAACACGTAGCGGACCACCACCTGCTGCGCGTTGGTCGGGCTGGCGTAGCTCAGCGGCTGATACGGTTGAATATCCAGCACCTGCGGTTTCACGCGGTCCACCGTGTACGATTCGCCCGCCGTAAACGCCGCCGCGATCTGCATGCTGTTGCCCGCCATGTCCACAATGCGCGACAGGTTGTTGACCAGGTCAATCTTCAAGGTTCCCACGGCATTGTCCACCGTATTGACGGTCACGTCCCACATCTCGCTGTACCCCTGCGAGTTGGGATCCACCGCCGCCACGCCGGCCACCGCGGCCGTCACCTGGCCACCCGTCCCCACCGCCGTAAAATTCGTCTTGGCCGGGCCGCGCACCGCTTCGCTGAACACCACGCGATAGACCACCGCCGCCGCGTTCGTCAAAGGCGTGACCGGCGTGCGCCGCTCGATGGATTCCACCGTCGTGGGCACATTGTCGTGCGAGAACGCAAACACCGTCGAGGCCACATTCGCCGGGACGCTCACCCCCGCACCGATCTGGACCGTCACTTCACCCACCGTCGTCGGGTGGACAAAGAACTCGTATTCGGTCACCGAATTGGCGATGAAGTTGTCCACCAAGCCGTTCGTCACCGTAATGTCGGCCGCCGAGTCAAAACCAGTCACCGGCGCGCTGAACGTCGCGGTCATATAAATCGCATCAAACTTCGACGAACCGCCGTTGATCACATCCGTCGAAGCCAGCGACACCGTCAACGCCGCCGAATTCTTCGTATAGGACCAGTCGGCGCCCGCAAACGCGTTGCCGAACAGGTCCTGCGTGGCGCCTGCGGCCAGGGCCACATTCACCGCTCCGTCGGCCGGTTCCGCAAACCCCGTAAACTGGTACATGTTGTAACCCAGCGGCGTCACCGTCGTCGCCGCCGAACCATTCACGGTCAAGTCGCCCGCGGCCACACCCGCCACCTGGCTGTCGAACACCACCGTCACTTCCGGCAGGCTCGCCACCGTCGTGCCACTGGTCGGAACCGCGCGCGACACCATCGGCGCGTTGCGATTCACATCGTACTTCTGACCCTGCGTGAACGTCGTCACCATCGGATTGCCGAATGCGTCCCGGATGGAGTTCAGGCTCAGGTCCACATCCACCCCCAGGCGCCCCGCCGGGGCCGCCGTCGCCACCCGGATCGTGTAGGTGGACGAATCGCCGCCGCCATCCACCACATCCAGCAGCGAAGCCGCCACCTGACCATCCGTGGCATTGAGCGACAGGTTGCCCAGCGTCAGACCCGTCACCGGCTCGTTGAAGGCCAGCAGGAACTGAACTTCCGCTTCCTTCGTACGCGAATCCACCGGGTTGTAACGCACGATGGACGTCACCGCCGGGTTCTCGCGATCCACATGGTACACCTCACTCTGTCCCGCGAAGGGCTGAGTCATTCCCAGACCCACCTGGTCCACAATCCCCGCGACATTCGTGAGCGCAATCCCCAGATCGCCCTTGCCGGGCGCAGTCGTCACACCGACGCGCCACGTGGCGCTCGTGCCCGCCTCGCTCGTCACCGTCGTAATCACGGCGGCGTCCTGCGCGCCGGTCGCTTCGAGCGTGAAATTGGACGCCGTCAGCGTCGTGAAAATCGGCTCGTTGAACGCCACCTTGAATGTCACCGCCGTCGCGCTCGTGTCCGCCTCGGCGGGCGCTTCACGCGTGATCGCCGTCACGTAGGGCGCTTCCCGGTCCACCGTGTACGTCTCTCCGGCGGTAAACGAGGCCGCCAGCGCGTTGCCCGCGACATCGCGCAGCTGCGTCGTGCCCGCCACCACGTCCAAACTCAGCGTCCCCGTGCCGTCGGCCGTGTTGACCACCACCGTCCAGGTGTCCCCCGAGCCCGAATGGCTCAGCAGCGAAGCGGACGTCTGCGCGTAGGTTCCGGCGATCGTAAAGTCCCCCAGCGCCACATCACGCACCGGTTCGCTGAACTTGACTTCGAAGGTCACCTGCGCCGCACTCGTCAACGCACTCAGAGGAGCCTTGCGATTGATCGAAAGTACCGTGGGCGGCGTACTGTCGTTTCCAACCCACACGCTCATCATGCCCCCGGCCAGCAGGTTGCCCGCCAGGTCGCTCACCCCGCCCGGCACCGCGCTCAGCACCTGCAAACGCAACGCACCGTCGCCCGTAATGCCGGTCACATGAACCGTGTAAGTGTTCCCCGAACCGGTCACCGTCATGGCCGTCGCTGTCGTTGTCCCCTGGGAACCCAGGACCAACTGGAGCACCGGATCAAATCCCTGCACCGGCTCACTGAAAACCACATTGAAATCCAGAGCGGAACTGCTGATCGGCCCCGCATTCGACGGCGTCACCGAAACCACCGTCGGCGCCACCGTGTCGTACACCGTCGAATCCATCGCGCCCGTCACCGCCGGCAGCGGCGTCGAATTACTCAGAAGGTCGCGCGCCACCACGGCAAAGTAATACGTATCATTCGTCGTAGCCGTGTAGGAGAACGTCCCCGACGACGTCGCGCCGAACTCGGTCGGGGAAGCCGTCCACGTACCCGAAGAGCCGACCCGGACCCACAGCCGCACATCGGCCAGCCCCAGACCCGCGTCGGCAAACCCGCTGTACGCCACCGAAATCAGGCTCGCGTTCGTGTAGGCCGGCGTCGTCACCGTCCCCACCGCAGGAGCCTGGTTGTCATACGTCGTGGTGGTTGCAGCCTCCGGCGGAATCACCGTCTGGTTGCCCGCCCGGTCCGTCACCACCGTGCCGAATTCATACACCCCATTGATACCCGAGGGAGGCGCAAAGTTCACCACCGTGCCCGTTGTGGCGAATGTCTGGCTGGTCGCCGTCCACGTTGTGCCGTTCACCCGGTACCACAGTTCCACCCGTTCGACTCCCGAGGTCAGGTCCTGCGGGTAGGCCGTACATGTGACCGGAATCACCGTCCCGCTCGTCACCGTCGCCACCGACAGGCCCGCCGTCGTCGGAGCGGTGGTGTCATAGACCGTCGTGCTCGACGTCACGCTCTCCGACATGTTCCCCGACAGATCCCACACCCGCAATCCAAACACATACGTCCCGTCACTCGGCGGGGTGTATGTGAAGGCGCCCGAAAGGTCCAAATCGTCCAAATGGCCATAGATCTTCGTATCGATCGGGTTACTCCACGAATTGGCGTAAAGCGTCACCGTACTCACACCGAACATTTCGTCCGTCACACCCGAGTACGCCAACGTCACCGACGTTCCCTTCTCATAGGCAGGCGACACCAGCGTCCCCGCATCCGGATTCACCGTGTCCAGCAGAACATATGCCGGAGCGCCCGTCATGGCTTCGTTCCCCGCATTGTCCACCACCATCAGCAGGAAAAGGTAAGCCCCGTCACTCGTCAACGAGTACGGATCGACGGGGGGCACAAAACTGAACGTACCGGCGGTCGTTGTGGTTATCAGACCCGTATCCTGCAGGCCAGTCGGACCCGGCCCAACCGGCGAATAGTACTGGTACAGCAGATGAACCGCCTTCAACCCGCTCAATGTGTCGGTCGTGCCGCTGTAACTCACCGGAATCGGCGTGGCGTTGGTAAAATGGATCGGGATGGGTGCGGGATGATATAACGTCCCCACCGACATCGTCCCCCCCATTGGCGGCTCATTGTCCACAATCGTCTGGGCCGTCGAACCCGACACCACCGTGTTGCCGGCATTGTCCCACGCCCGGGCCTGGAATTCATACACCCCATTGCCCAGCACCGGGTCAAACTGGAAGGTTCCCGTTGCGGTCGTCGTGGTGTACACCGCATCGTACACCCACGTCGGAGCGCCCGCCAGGCGGTAACCCAGCTGCACCTCGCGCAGACCCGAAACCCCATCCAGGAACCCGCCGAACGCAACCGGAATCGGCCCGCCCGTCATATACTGAGGCGCCATGACCGAACCCGCCGTGGGCGGCGTGGTGTCGAAATACGAAACCGCCGCGCCCGTCCCCGACGCCGTCGAGGTCGTGTTACCCGCCTTGTCCGTCACCACAAATCCCCAGTGATACACCCCGTCACTCAGGGTGAAACCCGGAATCGAAGCATTCAGATCAAAAGACGCCGCCGAGGTTGAGGTCGTCATCCCCGACAACGCCGTCCAACTGTTCGTATTGTCATACGAATACCACAACTGCGCGCTCGCCAGACCCGACAGCGTATCCGTCGTACCCGAATACGACACCGTCAGACTGGTGCTGGAATACGGCGTCGCCGTCACCGGCCCCGCCACCGGCTGCACCGTGTCGTAAACCGTCGTATCGGCGGGAACCGTCACACTCGTCGGGTCCGCCGAACGGTTCCCGTCGCGGTCCACCGTCACCAGCGTGAACCCATACGTCCCATCCCCGTTCGCGGGCGAAAAGGGCGCCAATCCCGAACCGCTGGGACCCGCACCCACCAGCGCCCACGTAACCTGCGAATCCTTCTTCGCCCAGACTTCCACCGAAGCCACCCCGCTCAGGGAATCCGTCACACCCGACCAGGAAACCGCAAACGGCGCCTTCGCATAGGTCGGCGCCTCCACCGTTCCCGCTGAGGGAGCGGAGAAATCGTACGGCGACTCGCCCGCGCCCGGATGGCCGAAATACGCATACGCCAGGGAACTCACACTGTGCGCATAGACCCACCCGGCGTATTTGAACTCATACCCCTGATACGTGGTGTCCGTCCCCGTGGAGATCACCGGCGCGGTGTAACTGGTCGCATCGACATCAAAAACCGCCTCGGGCGACAACGCCGCACCCGACTTCCACCGCACGGCCCAATGGCCGTCCGACTGCAACTGAACATGGAAATTGACCCCGTTGTCGGCGTCCAGATAATTGTAGCCCGACTGCACGATCTCGGTCGTGTTGGCCGGCAGCTGCAACGCCCCCGAATTGATCCCCGCGTCGAAGCGGAACAACACCAGCGGCGAAGACCCGCCCGCCTTGAACCCGATCGCATAGCCCCGGGCCGTCGAGGTCGTAAAGTCCGCCTGGTCGCAGGCCAGCACGTAGGCGCAACTGTAGCGCCCCTCGAGCCACCCCGAAACCGCCGGACGGTTCAGATCCATCCAACCGCCCCACTCATTCCGCTTGGCCTTGTTGAGCGACCAGTTCTGCCGCCGGGCCGGATCGAGGCTCCAGTTGACTTGCGACAAATCGAGCGACGCCGAATTATGTCCCGGATGCCCCACCCCAATTCCCGCCTGCAGGGTGTCACTGGTGACAAGCCAGTCGGCGGGCGTATCCGGCACAAAAGTGTACCCTGTGTGCGGCAACACCTTGGTCGAACGAGAATAATACCCCGCCTGCGCCCCCACCGCGGCCGTCCACAACACGGCACACAGAAGGAATGAGACGCCTGACAAAATGAGTCCTCTCAGCGATTTCATGGCAAAAATCTCCCCTTCGTTCATGTAGAGTATAAAACTCCCACATGCACATAAAAGCCCTTACAGCTATGCGCATGTTCTTCATCGGTCAAAGGCTCCCGGAACTTTAGCGAAAAAACGCATAAATTGTCTGTTTCTTCAATCCCGCCCTTACGACCATATCCTTCAAAACCTGAAACGAAAGCACTTAAAGACCCTATTGCGAATCGGAAAATAATTCCGCCCCCCCCGGACCGTTCCCCCGCAACGCGAACAAGAATAGGGGACACGTGTTGCCCTTCGGTGAGCGGACCGTGAGATTCCCATTCGGAATCGGGCCGGGAACGCCCCCAAACCCGCGATGCCCGTGTAACCCAGGAACCCCTCATTATCGGCCAATTGTTGGTTGTCGGATGCCGGGAAGTCTCTCCGTCCGACACGAGGGGGGACGGCCCAGAGGTGGCACGGGTGTCCCGTCCGTGACTGGCCGACGTTCTCGTCGGCCGGGCCGGGAATTTCGGGGGTTTTGTTCCGGCGTCTCTTCATGGGCGAGACGCCCATGCCACCTCAAAGCCGCTTTCCGGTCGGTGTGAGAGCCCGAATATTGGAAATGTTGGTTAGACAATGAGGAGTTCCTGCCGTGTAACCCGTCCCTCCGTTTTTTCTCCGGTTCCCACCCTTGACATTTCCGTGGGAAACGCGAAAATGATTTGCCGCGTGGCCATCGGTTCTTCCGAACGCGCGCGCAACGCCATTCCCAATTTGCCGGAGGCTGAAAACAGGCGCATAAGCCCGACTCTTCCGCAAAATCCTTACCTTGAACCGGTGTCACTGAGCCCACCACCGGGACGCACGAAAGGAGCCCCCTCATGCGTCAATCAAAACTCAGGTCCCCAGCTTCTCCCCACGCTTTTACCCTGATCGAACTCCTCATTGTCGTCGCCATCATCGCCATTCTGGCCGCCATCGCCGTGCCCAATTTCCTCGAGGCCCAGATGCGCGCCAAAATCTCCCGCGCCCGCGCCGACATGCGTACCCTGCAGACCGGTCTCGCGGCCTACCGGGCCGACTGTGGCAGTGTCCCCCTCGATGGCGACGACGTGGACCCCATCAACACCGACCTGTGGGACACCCGCATCGGTCTGGCGTCCCTCACCACCCCCATCGCGTTCCTCACGGCCATCCCCCTGGCGCCCGGCCCCTTTGAAAACGAACTCAACCCGCCCGAATCGCAACACCGCCTCGCCTACGAATGGGCCTCGACCCGTAACCTCGCGGCCGGCAACGTTCTGATCGGGGGCGGAGGCGCCGGCTACATGCCCTCGACCTCCTCCGAATACTGGATCGCCTGGGGCGGACCCGACGCCCGACTCGACTTCCCCGACTTCCGCCGCTCCACCGACGGACAAGCCCCCGGAAACGGATTCACCATTCCGGAAATCGCCGACACGCGCGCCCGCGACTACGACGCCACCAACGGCACCCGCTCGACCGGCGACATCGTCGTCTGGGGACCGTGAGAGACAATTTATGCAATCTCGGCCGGGGACCACGGGAAACGATTTATGCAATCGACCGGAGACCGTGGGAGACGATTTATGCAATCTCGACCGGGGACTACGAGAGACAATTTATGCAATCGACCGGGGACCGTGGGGTGCGACTGAATGAAAAGGGGACAGGCTTGAGGCATCGCCCCAAACCTGTCCCTTTTTTCTCAGCGCCCCGTTCCGGACTTTTCATAACCTCATAATTTTCAATTATCCATTCTCAATTATCCATTACCCACTCCTACTTCGCCTTCCCCCCCAGCAGACTCTGCCGGTACGCGTCCAACTCCTCGGGCGCCAGGAAACCGTCCTTGTTGGCGTCAATCTGATCGAAAAGCGACTGCGGCCCCTTGAACTCCTCGCGCGCAATCGCGCCGGGCGCGCCGCCTTTCGCCGCGGCCGGGACGGCGTCCGCCGCCTTGGGTTCCTCCGCCCCGCTTTCCTTCGCCGTCGTCGGCTTGGCCGGGACCGCCTTGGCCGGGGCCACAGGACGCAATTCCGCTGAACTCAGCACTCCGTCCCCATTTTTATCCAACCGGTCAAAGACCTCACGCGACCCCTTGAACTCCGTCGGGGTCAACTGCCCGTCCCCATCGAGGTCCCATTCCTTGAACAAATCGTCCGGCAGAACCGATTCCGACTCCACTTTGGGTTTGGCCGGCGCGACAGTCTTGACGGGCGCCGACGTCTTCCCCTTTATCATTTCGGACAGCGTCACCAGACCATCGCCATTCTCGTCCAGCCGGGCGAATTCTTCCTCTTCGCCTTTGTATTCATAACGCGAGATCCGCTCGTCGCCGTTCGCATCCATCTGTTTGAAAAGCGCTTCCGCCTTGCGGTTGCGCAACCCCAGCGCCTCGCGCAACGCCAGCACTTCCTCCCCCTCCAGCTGCCCGTTGCCGTCGGCGTCCAGTTTCTCGAACGCCTCCCGTGCCGCGTTCAGGAACCGGAACTGCGTGATGACCCCGTTGGCGCCCTCGACATCCCCCTCGACCAGTCCGGCCAACGGATTGCCCGCCGCCCCCCGTTCAGCCGCCGGAGGGGCCGGGGTCTCTTCCTGGCCCGCCGCCGTCCCTTCTTCCGCCGCAGGCGCCTGCACCCGCGACGCCATCCGGCCCCACGCGCCATGCCACACGCCCCCCGCGGCCATCAAACCGCCCAACACAACGGCCAGCAATCCCTTCCGCACGGTACTTGTCATTTCCGTTCTCCTCACTCGCCTTTCACCTGTTCGGCCAGCGCGCGCAACCGTTCATACTCCTCGCGCGCAATCAGGCCCCTCTGGTAAAGCGTCTCCAAGTCTATGGTCCCCCCACTCGCCCGGGGCGCGTCGGCTTTCTTTACATCCGGCGGGACTGCATCCCGCCGCTCATCTGACCGGTTCGGGTCGAGGATCAACGTGGCCTCGCCCGACAGATCCTCCTGCTCCCACGGCGGAGCCGCGGGAAGCGCCACCTTCGGCATCATCCCCACCGCTTCCGGAGCCTGAACGGACGTCGAAGGCGCCGCTGGCTTCACCCCGACCGGTTTCGCCACCGGATTTAGCGGGACGGGAATGCCCGCCAGAGCGCTGGCCGCATCCACACTGCCCCCCATCGCCGCGATCTTCTCGAGTTCCGCAATCGTCGTACCCGACTGGCGTCCCGCATTCTCGCGCTGCAGCGTCTGACGCACCATGGCGTCGCGCACCATCCGCGCCTCATCGGACGTCAGGCTGTCCAGGATACTGAAATCCGCGTCCGCCCCCCCCCCGAGCCCCCGGTTCTTACTGAAAAGACGCCAGACAATCCACCCGACCACCATAAAGAAAAGCAGCAGGACCAACCCGACAATGGCCGTCTGGAGTTTTTCGGCATCCGTCAAACCGAAGTTCACCTTTTCACCCGTCGCAATGGCCTTGGGAGCCGTTGCCGCCACCGCCTGGGAGGTTGCGGCCATCACCATCGCCTGAGAAACGAAACCGAGAAATCCCATACGCATCGAAAACGCTCCTTTCTTCCGATTGTCATTGTAAGTAAGCCATCGCCAGAATTCAAATCCCATTTTCTTTTCCCAGAAACTCTCAATTGTCTAACCGACATCCCCCTTCTTCGGACCTTCCCACTGAAAGGAAGGCTGTTTTGAGGTGGCATGGGCGTCCCGCCCATGAAGGGGCTCCAGAACAAAAGACCCTAAACTTCCGGCCCTGCCGACGAAAACGTCGGCCCTTCACGGGCGGGACGCCCTCCGCGCCCTCCCCACTTTTTCAGGACGAGGGGCTTCCCGACATCTCCCCCTCAAACGACAACCCGGCAATTCACCGGACAATGAGGAGTTCCTCCCTCCTCTTTGCCGTGGCATCCCGGCCGGGCCTCTGGTATCGTCCTGACCATGAACGAGTCGCTCCCCGTACCCAACTCTCCCTTGCCTTTTGCCGACGTGGCCGTCAACCGCCCCATCCGCCCGACCTACACTTACCGTATCCCCCCGGCGCTGGCCGCGTGGGTCCGGCCCGGCTCGATGGTGCGCGTCCCCGTACGCGGCCAGTCCGCCGAAGGGGTGGTCGTGCGACTCTCCTCCACTTCCCCCACGCCGGACACCAAACTCAAGGATATCGCCCAGGTCCTCACCCCCGAATACGCCATCCCCCCCGACCTCCTCAAACTCGGCGAATGGATGAGCGAATATTACCTGGCCGGACCGGGCGAGGCGTTCGCCACCATCGCCTTTTTCGGCCTCACCGACCAGCAATCCCGTACCGAACGCCTCCTGGCCCTCAGCGAGGAAGGCGTCCGCGTGGCCACCTCACAACTCCTGAAGCCAGAACCGGATGCCTCCTCTCCTGAACCGGTACGGACAGACGGCCCCCCCCCGGTCCGAGTGACGGCCAAACAGGCCCTCGTCCTGCGCGCCCTGATCGAAGCCTGTAACGAACCGCTCGCTCCCGCCGACCTGCGCCAACGTGCCGGGTGCTCGGAAAGCGTCCTGGAAGGCCTCCTGAAACGCGGTCTCCTGATGGAGGACCGCCGGACCGTCGAACGCCACGACGCCTACGGCGGCCCGATCACCGGAGCCGAACCGCCCCATGCCCTCACAAGCGAACAACAGGTCGCCTTCGACCGCATCATCGCGGCCCTTGAAGCCCGCCGCTATGAAGCCTTCCTCCTGCATGGCATCACCGGCAGCGGCAAAACCGAGGTGTACCTTCAGGCCATCGCCCGTACCCTGGCCCTGGGCCGTCAGGCCATTGTCCTGGTCCCCGAAATTTCCCTCACCCCCCAGGCCGTTTCCCGGTTCCGTCAGCGTTTCGGCGACCGCGTCGGGGTGTACCACTCGAACCTGAACCGGGGCCAGAAGTACGACCTCTGGAAGCGCATCGCCTCGGGTCAGGTCCAGGTCCTCATCGGCGCGCGCTCGGCCGTTTTCGCCCCGTTCCCCCGCCTCGGCCTCGTCGTGGTGGACGAAGAACACGAACACTCCTACAAACAGAGCGATCCGGCGCCCCGCTACCACGCCCGCGACGTGGCCGTCTGGCGCGCCCGTCAGGCCGCCGCGCCCGCCATTCTCGGCAGCGCCACCCCGGCGCTCGAAAGTCTCCTCAACGCCCGCCCCACCGGCGAAGGACACGGCAAGTACACCCTGCTCGAACTGACCGAGCGCGCCGGAGACGCCGTCCTGCCCGACGTGCGCCTCATCGACATGGCCGCGCAGGTGCGCGAACAGCGCGAGACCAGCCTGGTCTCCGAACCGCTGCGTCAGGCCATCGCCGCGCGCCTCGAACGCCACGAGCAGGTCGTGCTGTTTCTCAACCGCCGGGGGTTTTCCAATTTTCTCCTGTGTCTGGCGTGTAAAACCGCCATCCGCTGCGACCATTGCGACGTCGTCATGACCTGGCACAAGGCGATCGGTCAACTGATGTGCCACTTCTGCGGCGCCACCCGTCCCCGGCCCGCCGAGTGCCCCGAGTGCGGCACCCCCGACCCGGCGGCGATGGGTGCCGGAACCCAGCGCATCGAGGAAGATATTACGGCCCTTTTCCCCGAGGCGCGTCTCCTGCGTATAGATCTCGACACCACGCGCGGCAAGGAAGGCTTCCTGCGCATGTGGAAGCAGATCGAGGATGGGAAGGCGGACATTCTCCTCGGTACCCAGATGATCGCCAAGGGCCTCCACCTCGAGCGCGTCACCCTCGTCGGCGTCATCTCCGCCGACCACTCGCTTTTCCTCCCCGACTTCCGCGCCTCCGAGCGCGCCTTCTCCCAACTCACCCAGGTGGCCGGACGCGCCGGACGCGCCCGACAGCGCGGCGAAGTCCTCATCCAGACCTTCGTGCCCAACCACTACGCCATCCAGCGCGCCGTGGTCCACGACGCGCACGGCTTCTGGGACCAGGAACTCCACATCCGCCAGATGCTCCGCTTCCCCCCCTACTGGCGGCTCCTGCTGGCGCGTCTCAGCGGACCCGAAGCCGACCGTGTCGCCGAGCGCGCCGCCCGCCTCGCCCACCTGTTGCGCGACCGCCAGGCCCACGCCACCAACCGCTACCGCTCGCTCACCGTCCTGGGCCCCGTGCCCAGCCCCATCGCGCGCATCCAGGACAAGACCCGCTGGCAACTCCTCATCCGAGGCCAGCGCCCCGACCTCATGCGCGGCCTCATGCTCGACGCCCTCGAAACCTTCGAGCGCGACAAAGCCCGCGCCGGCGTCTCCCTCACCCTCGACATGGACCCGATGGATCTGCTCTGACCGAGGGAATGATTTCCTGTCCCTTTCCCTGGGAACTTCTCATTCTGAGAATGCCGTTACGAGGACATCTCATTGGGGACCAAGAGGATTCAAGACACCCGGAAGGTGAGTTCCGGAAAATATGGGGAAACGTCGGAGGAAAGAGGAATCCGGAAGGAAAGCGCCAACGGCGCGTCTTATACCAGCCTGGGGCAGAGCGAAGCGCCGCCCCAGGAAGAAGCGTCTCTTTCCTCACATAAGGGCTGAAAGCCCGCTCTATCAAAGTGTTTTCCCCATTTTTCATAGTTCGGGCTTTCAGCCCTTGTAAAATGGGGACACCTATCCTGGGGCGACGCTGCGCTTGCCCCAGGCTGGTATAAATTCGCGCCGTTGGCGCTCGACTGCATTTTCAGGTTGATTATTCCCGTCCCTTTTGCCTGACACCAGAACAGAGATAATTTCTTTTTTTTGAGCATTCAATTATCATTTTGTTGATTTTCAAATTTCCGACAAAGAAAATAGAATTGTGTGAGGTCAAAGAAATAGAGGGCCTGCCGGGTTGGCGCGTCCGGCGAATGGTCCCGGTAAACAATCTGAAACAGGGAAGGGATATTTTCATGCTTTCGATTCGCTGGATTCCGGTTCTGACACTTGTTTTACTGGCTCAAATGGGGACGGGGTGCGTGGCGATACACCCCAAAGCGATCACTCTCGAAGAATTGAAAGCCCGATGGAACGATCGCGAAGCGCAGCTGAAAAGTTACGTCTGCGAATACGAGGAGTTCTTCGACATCACGGACAGCACCCCCCAGAAGTTCCAGAATGACGCCTATCGAGAGAGAAAAAACATCGTGTTCACTTCTCTGGGCGAATTGATCCGCATTGACGAAAGTGTCCCGGCCCAAAAGTATCGCCGTACAAAAGCGTATGACGGGAAGAAGTCCTACTCTTTTTCTCCGGTCGATCGTTCGGAAGGCCGAAAGGCCCCAGACGATTTCAATATTTCGACAACGGAACCGCCCCACATGGTCGCCGGTCGGGCGCCCCGGTGTTTCCTGAACCAGGTCAGCGACTTCCCGACCCTATCCGATATTCTCAACGGGGCCCAGGATTTGTCGGTCGAGCGGGTGGGAGACGAAGTGGTGGTGAAAGGGAAAACCTCCCCCACTCACGGGTGTGATGTGGTCATCGGGTTTTCCCCGAAGAAAAATTACGCCCTGACGCGGTGGGAAATCCGAATGGGGGAGAAGAACGAGTATTGTACCAAGGCGTTTGTGGATGCCTGGACCACGGTGGACGGGATCGCGGTTCCCCAGAAGGCCCACACGGAACAATACGCGGAAGGGACCGACCAGATCGAACTGATCCAGCGTTTCGAGTTCAAGTCGTTCGACTTTAAGAAAGAACTGGACCCGGCCATTTTCACCCTCAAACCGAAGGCATTCCCGGTCCGGGTCTATGATAAAGATCTTCGCACATACCACAAAATCAAAACCTCGGACGAGTTTGAAGCGTTCCTCAAGAACATGGAAAAGCAGGAGAGACCCAAGAGTTCCGCGGTGGTCGGCTAAGTAATACTCCCCCCGGCCACGTCGGTCTTCGGATCGACGTGGCCGCCCCGGATCACCCCGCCTGAACACGTCTTTTGACCGTAAATCGGCCTGAGCCAAGGGAATCATTTGACAGAACCCGCCGGTTCGGGCTAAAAATACAGGGGTTTCGCAGGCGGTTATCTTTCCCATCCGAGCGCCGCCGGGCGAAACGAGGTCTATTCTTCTGTTGTCCGGAAAGCAAGGACGGCGGCCCCGCCGCCGGTAAATGGCGTAAATGGAGCATCTGCGAAGATTCAAGTGGGTCCTGATTGATTTTCTGCTCGTGGCGCTGGCGCTGGTCCTGGCCTACACCCTGCGCATGATGCCGCTTCAGGCCGGACTGGCGCCGGACTCGGAATGGAAAACGTACCTTTCCCAGGCGCTGGTCATCCTGCCGATCTTTTCCCTGGTCCGCGTCGGGTTGTTTTACGCCTTCGGTCTGTACCGGGGCGTTTCGCGCTATGCCGGGGTCCATGAACTGCGGCTGGTGATCCTGGCGCTGGTGTTCGGCACCCTCCTGCTCCTGAGCTGGTGCTATGTGGCGCCTCTCCTCGGCGAACGCTTTGGCTGGCCCGAATTCCTGGCGCGCCGCGTGCCCTGGCCCGTGGTGGCGGTGGACTGGATGGGGTGCCTGATCTTCATCGGCGGCGCGCGCCTCATCTCGCGCCTCTGGTACCTGACCCGCTTCGACTCCTCGGCCGCCATCGCCAACGTCCTGATCATCGGCACGAGCGACGTGGGCGAACTCGTGGCGCGCAACTTCCTCCAGAACCCCCAGATGGGCTTCCGTCCCGTCGGCTTCGTGGACGAGGACGGAGCCATGATCGGCCGCCAGATCCACGGCCTCAAGGTCCTCGGCGAAGTCGAGAACCTGCCCGGCCTGATCCAGGAACACCACGTCTCGCAGGTCGTCGTGGCGCTCCACAAACCCTCGCTCCAGTTCCTCAACAATATCGTGTCGGTGTGCGAGACCGCCCACGTGGGCTTCAAGATCATGCCCGCCGTCAGCGACCTGATGAAGGAGCGGATCTCGGTCAACCAGATCCGGCCCGTCGAGATCGAGGACCTCCTGGGACGCGAGCCGGTGGACCTGACCCTGCCCGACGACCAGAACTACCTGCGCGACGAAACGGTCCTCATCACCGGCGCGGGCGGCTCGATCGGCTCGGAACTCTGCCGCCAGATCAAACGCTGCCACCCCTCGCGCATGATCCTGCTGGGCCGGGGCGAAAACAGCATCTACGAAATCGCCACGGAACTGAAGTTCCGCATTGACGACCCGAGCCTCGCCCTCGAGATCGCCGACATCCAGGACGTGGACCGCCTCGAGCAGGTTTTCCTGCGCTACCGGCCCACCGTCGTCTTCCACGCTGCCGCGCACAAGCACGTCCCCCTCATGGAACTCCACCCCGAGGAAGCCCTGAAGAACAACATCATCGGCACCTTCAACGTGGCGTTTCTCTCCGAGCGGATGGGGGTCAAGCGTTTCATCATGATCTCGACCGACAAGGCCGTCCACCCCACCAACGTCATGGGCGCCAGCAAGCGCGTGGCCGAAATGGTCGTCGCGGCCCTCAGCCACCAGTCGCACGGGTGCTGTTTTCTGGCCGTGCGGTTCGGCAACGTCCTGGGCAGCCGCGGCTCGGTGGTGCCCCTCTTCAAAAAACAGATCGCCGCCGGTGGCCCGGTCACGGTCACCCACCCCGAAGTCGAGCGGTACTTCATGACCATCCCCGAGGCGAGCAACCTCGTTCTGCAGGCGGGGGCGATCGGGCAGAACGGCCAACTCTTCCTGCTCGACATGGGCGAACCCGTCCGCATCGCCGACCTGGCCCGCCGCATGATCACCCTGTCGGGATACGAGCCGGGCGTGGATATCGAAATCAGTTACGTCGGCATGCGTCCCGGCGAAAAACTCATCGAGGAACTCCTGACCTCCGAGGAGGACCTCGCGGTAACCGACCACCCCAAGATCTTCTCGACACGCGTGGACAACCCGACGTTCGAAGAGGCCAAAGCCTGGCTCAAGGAATTCGACTACCTCGCCCATGAAGGCCGGCCCGATGCCATCATCGCCGCCCTGCGTCGCGTCGTGCCGGAGTACCAGCCCATGCGCGGCCAACTCGACCAGCAGCGGGCCTGACGCCACCGCGGAGGGGGCATGAGGCGAAATGGAGACGCCTCTCCATAACAGAAGATCACGCGGTTTTCGTGTCCCTTCGTCTTTTTCGTGGTTCGTATTGCGGTTCTCAAAGCAGATCGTCTTCGTGTCTTCGTGTGATATTCCCTGTCGGTCGTGTTCTCTGGCGGCTTGCATAAGATTCTTTTCAGGCAGAAACGAAACCGATCCTCATGGACGAAATCGAACGACTCGATTGCTTCGAACGCCTCCGCGCCCACCTCCTGCGATCGGACCCCAACTGGCAGAAACGCCTCGACGCCGCTCAACCGCCCGACACGCGGAACCAGACCCAGGACTTCTTCCTCACCACCCTGACCGCGCTGGCGCTGGGCCTCGACCCCCGGAGCGCCGAAGGGCAACGCCGCCTGCGCCGCGTCACCCACGAGTTCCTCTCACGCCGCCTCTCCCGAAACGCGCCGGAACCCAGCGGAGAAATTCCCCTCGAAGAATTGTTCGGAAAACCTCTCAGCCCCACGCAACGGGACAGACTGCGCCAATCGCTGGAGAACCTCTTCGACCTGGGTCGCGAGGACTCGGAAACGAAAACGCCCGAACCTTTCGGCGCAATTTTCCACCGTCACCTGGAACGCCTCGAACACCTGCCCGCGCGCATCCGATGGCTCCGCGCCCTGTTGCCCGGTCAGACTCCGCTCAACCTCTTCCGCTACCTGCACAGCATCGGCCACCCGGTGGCTGTCCCCGAAAGACGCATCCAGACCTTCCTGTTCCGGCTGGGACTCCTGCGCCAGACGGGCGACACCCTCGCGCTCCAACTCGAAACCTGCCACCAGATCGAAACCCTCGCCCGGACGCTCCGCGTGCCCCTGTGCGATCTGGCGCTCTGGATGCAGGCCTTCACGGGCGGCCTCGAAGACTTCCCGAAAGAAGCGGCCCTCTGCGGGCTTCAGCCCCGCTGCGGCCAGTGCCCCCTGCGCCCCTACTGTCCCCACTTCCGCCACCGCCAGGCCGCCGCGCCTTCCACCGTGCAGGAACCCGTCCCCTTTTCAAAGTGGCGACCGGGAGAGCGCCCGCGCGAACGCCTGATGCGACTCGGCGCCGCCGCGCTCGACGACACCGAACTCCTCGCCATCGTCCTGCGCACCGGCTCGGGTCAGGGCAACGTCCTGGAACTGGCCCGCCGCCTCCTCGAACGGTTCGAGACCGTGCGTGGCATCGAGGAAGCCTCGCTCGAAGAACTCCAGACCCTCCACGGCATCGGACGCATGAAGGCCGTCGAACTCAAGGCCGCGCTCGAACTCGGACGACGCCGCGACCCGCGCCCCCTCGAACCCGGCCAGCCGTTCCGCTCGAGCGCCGACGTCTTCGCCGCCTACCGCTCCCGCTTCAGCCTCCTCAAACAGGAAGAGTTCCTGATCCTGATGCTCGACAAGCGCAACCGCGTCATCCGCGACGAACTGATCTCGCGCGGCGGACTCGACGCCTCGATCGTCCACCCCCGCGAAGTCTTCAAGGCCGCCCTGCGCGCCTCCGCCGCCTCGGTCCTCTTCCTCCACAACCATCCCAGCGGCGACCCCACCCCCAGCCCCGACGACCGCGTCATCACCCAGCGCCTCATCGAAGCGGGCCGCCTCCTCCAGATCGAAGTCCTCGACCACCTCATCCTCGGCGCCGACTCCTACTACAGCTTCACCGACGGGGAAGTCTTCAAGGCGGAGAAAAAATAACCGGCGGAAGAAACCCGTCCCCGGAATAAGATGGGAAATATCCCAAGAAGTGTCCTCCAAAATATCCATCGAAATGCTTTGTCGGTATGCGGTTGGCAGTTCGTACCGCCGGCGTCCCCGCCGGCGACGCGGTTGCGGTTGGTAGTCAGGGCCGGTTATATTCGAGGATTCTGTGGATTTCAATTAGTATCGAGAAAAGAAAGAACCACGGAATAGACGGAATACACGGAAAGCAGGCGAATTCGGTTTTTCGTGTGTTCCGTGTATTCCGTGGTTGAGACTTCCGCGGTTGAACTTCTTCGGTCTTGTTGTTTTGCCTTCAAATCCGCGGTCTTCTCACCCCACCACCAGCCTCTCCCCCACACCATTACCGCTTCATCGCCCGGATGGCCGCCGCCCGCGCCTCAAGGGGTTCCGCCTCTTTCTCCCGCCCTATCTCCCGATAAAGCGCCGCCAGGTCTTTCAGCGTCTTGCCCACCTTCGGATGATCCGGACCGAACGCCTTCTCCCGAATCGCCAGCGCACGTAGAAAAAGCGGTTCCGCCAGATCATACTGTCCCTGAATTCTGTGCAGATCCGCGAGACTGCTCAACTTCACCGCCACGTCGGGATGGTTCGGGCCGACTTGTTTTTCATCTATTTCCAACGCCCGTCTGAACAGAGATTCGGCCGGTGTATATTGCTTTTGGGTTTTGTAAAGTATCGCAAGGTTGCCCAAGATCACACCCACATCGGGATGGTCGAACCCGAGAGTTTTCTCCCGAATTTCCAACGCACGTCTGAGAAGCGATTCGGCCTCACAATATTGGCGTTGCTGGTAGCACAGTCCCCCCAGATTCGTCAGACTGTCGGCCACATTGGGATGATCCGGGCCGAATGTCGTTTCGACTATTTTCAACGCCCGCTTGTGGAGAGATTCTGCTTCGGAATACCGGCCCTGCTCGCCATACAGTTCCGCGAGATTGTTCAGACAAAGGGCGACACCAGGGTGATCCGGACCGAACGCCTTCTCGCTAATCACTATCGCCCTCTGGTAAAGCAGTTCCGCCTGTGCGTATTGTTTGGGGGTTTTGTAGAGCATCGCAAGATTGTTCAGAATCAGACCCACATCGGGATGGTCTGGCCCGAGAGTTTTTTCCTGGATTTCCAACGCACGTCTTAAATACGATTCGGCCTCACCGTATTGGCGTTGTTGATAGCACACTCCTCCCAGATTGTTCAGAGTGTTGGCCACATCGGGATGATCCGGGCCGAATGTCGTTTCGGCTATTTTCAGCGCCCGCTTGTGGAGAGATTCTGCTTCGGAATACCGGCCCTGCTCGCCATACAGTTCCGCGAGATTGTTCAGACAACGGGCCACCTTGGAGTGATCCGAACCGAAAGTTTTCTCATAGATCTCCAGCACCCGTTTACAGAAGAGTTCCGCCTTTCCATATTGTCCCAGTTCCACGTAAAAAACTGCGAGATTACTCAAGTCCTGAGCCACTTCCGGGTGATCGGGTCCCAACGCCTTTTCATCGATTTCCAAAGCGCGCAGATAGAGAGGCTCCGCTTCGGAGTACCGGGCCAGGTCACAATACAGCGCGGCCAGATTGATCCGGGTAACGGCCACATCGGGATGGTCGGATCCGAGAGTGTTCTCTCGGATCTCCAGCGCACGCTTGAATAGCACCTCCGCTTCGGAGTATTGCCCCCGTTCATGGTACAATTTTGCCAGGTTGTCCTGGCAGG
>DAOPYU010000002.1:24270-30736 GCA_035353095.1 Candidatus Sumerlaeota bacterium
GCTTCGGAGTATTGCCCCCGTTCATGGTACAATTTTGCCAGGTTGTCCTGGCAGGTGGCGACGCCGGAATGTTCCGGACCAGAAGATTCCTCCGCGATTTTCAGCGCGCGCAGGTACAGCGGTTCGGCTTCGGAATAGCGACATTGATTGCGATACAGTTCCGCCAGGTTGTTCAACATGCGCCCCGTGTTGGTAGCGTTCGAACAATGGGTTTTCTCCATGATTCCCAGTGCGCGCAGGTAAAATGATTCCGCCCGTGCGTACTGATCAACGGTTTCGTAGAATGACGCCAGTTCGTTCAGATTTCTCGCAACGTCCGGGTGGTTCGGCCCAAGCGTTTTCTCGTTGATCTCCAGAGCGCGCAGAAGAAGGGGTTCTACCTGCGCATACCGGGCTTGACAGCCGTATAGTGTCGCAAGGTTTTCCAAACTCCCGGTGATGTCAGGGTGGTCCGGCCCCAGAATGCTTTCCCGAATTTCCAGCGCGCGTGAATAGAAGCATTCGGCCTGATCGTACAAGATTTGATCGGAATACAGGTCCGCAAGATCTTCCAGAACGTCGGCTTCCTCGAGAGAACCCTTCAATTCAATGGATTTCTCCTGAATCTCCAACACTCGTTTGAGAAGCGGTTCCGCTTGGGCGTACATATTCTGTTCATGATAGAACTTAGAAAGGTTATGCAGAATTCTGGCGACAGCGGTATCCTGCGAACCGACATCCCGCTCGGCTGCCTGCAAGGCTTTTTCCGCGACCACCACCGCGCGATCGAAGTGTCCTTCGTGTGCCAATGACACAGCCAGGTTGTTCAGCGATTCCCAATCGACTTCTTCCATCCACATATTCCCCAAGATTATGAGAACTGTTTTCGAAACAACGTTGATTCCCGATCCATATTCCACCTCAAGCCAGACGAAAAAACAACCGGAATCGGTTCACTTTTCACCTTCGGGTCGATCTCGAAAAGAGAAAAAACCACGGAATACGCAGAACACACGGAAAACAAAATTCGCCTGTTTTCCGTGTGTTCCGTACTACTATCCCGCAGAATCTACGCAAACCGCGAACATTTTTCTCTAAGAAGCGCCCCGGTAGGGGCGCTTCGCTTTGGTTGCGGTTCTGCTACACCAGGTGTTCCGTGTATTCCGTGGTTGTTCATTTCGTGGTTGAGACTTCCGTGGTTGAACATCTTCGGTCTTGCGGTTTTGCCCTCAAAACCGGCGGTTCCCTCACTCCATCACCAGCCCCTCGCCTGCGGCGTTCAGTTTGACGTGGACCGTGGCGCCTTCTTCGAAGTGGCCGTCGAGGAGGGCGAGCGCCAGCGGGTCGAGCAGATGGCGCTGGATGGCGCGGCGCAGGGGGCGGGCGCCGTAGGCCGGTTCGTAGCCCACCTCGGCCAGGAACGCGCGCGCCGCCGGGGCGATCTCGATACCGATCTTGCGCTCCTCAAGCCGCTGCTTCACCTGAGCCAACTGGATGTCCACGATCTTTTCGAGCGCCTCGCGCGTAAGCCCCTCGAAGAGGACGATCTCGTCCACGCGATTGAGAAACTCCGGCTTGAAGTGCTGGCGCATGGTCTGGCGCACCTGGCTCTCGACACGCGACCAGTCGAGCGTCGAGCCGTTCGACTGCGCCTGCGCGATGCCCGCCTCTTCCAGAATCTGCGACCCGATGTTCGACGTCATGATGACGACCGTGTTCTTGAAGTTCACGACCCGTCCCTGCGAGTCGGTCAGGCGGCCGTCCTCGAGGATCTGGAGGAGCGTGTTGAACACGTCCGGATGCGCCTTTTCGATTTCGTCGAACAGGACGACGCTGTAGGGCCGCCGACGCACCGCCTCGGTCAGCTGTCCCCCTTCCTCGTATCCCACGTATCCGGGAGGCGCGCCGATGAGCCGCGCCACGCTATGGCGTTCCATGTACTCGCTCATGTCGAGCCGCGTCATGCACTCCTCGTTGTCGAAGAGGAACTCGGCCAGCGCCCGCGCCAGTTCGGTCTTGCCCACGCCCGTCGGGCCCAGGAAGATGAACGACCCGAGGGGGCGGTTGGGGTCCTGGAGGCCCGCGCGCGCGCGGCGCACCGTGTTGGCCACCGCCTCGACCGCGCGCTCCTGTCCCACCACGCGGCAGCGCAGCCGGTCGGCCATGTGGACCAGTTTCTGCTGTTCGGCCTCGACCAGCCGGCTCACGGGGATACCCGTCCAGTTTGCCACAATCGAGGCGATGTCCTCCGGCTCGACCATTTCCTTGAGCATTGCCGAGCCGTCCTGGATCGTCTCGAGCCGGGCGCGTTCCTCCACCAGCGATTTTTCGACCTTCGGGATCGCGTCGTAACGCAGCCGCGCCGCTTCCTCGAGGTTGCCCTCGCGCTCGGCCGCGGTCATGCGCTGGCCCAACTGCTCGATCTGTTCCTTCAATTCGCTCAGCCGGGCGATGTGCGTCTTCTCATTCTCCCACCGGATGCGGTGTTGTTTGAGTTCCTCGGCCAGAGAGGCCCGTTCCGCCTCGATCTTCTCGCGCCGCTCGATGGCGGCCTTGTCGTGTTTTTCCTTCTTCAACGCCTCATGTTCGATGTCGAGTTGCATCACGCGTCGCTGGATCTCGTCGATCTCCTGGGGCACCGAGTCGATCTCGATGCGCAGGCGCGCCGCCGCTTCGTCCATCAGGTCAATGGCCTTGTCGGGCAGAAAGCGGTCGGTGATGTAACGACTCGAAAGCTCCGCCGCCGCCACGAGCGCCGAATCGCTGATCCGCACCCCCTGGTACACCTCGTAGCGTTCCTTCAGGCCGCGCAGGATCGCGATGGTGTCCTCGACCGACGGCTCCTGCACCACAATGGGTTGGAACCGCCGCTCGAGCGCCGCGTCCTTCTCGATATACTTGCGGTACTCGTCCAGGGTCGTCGCCCCGATGCACCGCAGTTCGCCTCGCGCCAGAGCGGGCTTGAGCAGGTTCGACGCATCCACGGATCCCTCCGCCGCCCCCGCCCCCACAATCGTGTGCATCTCGTCTATGAACAGGATAATCTGGCCGTTGGCCTCCTCGACCTCGCGCAGGACGGACTTGAGCCGTTCCTCGAACTCACCGCGATACTTCGCCCCGGCGATCAGCGACCCGATGTCGAGCGCCACGATCCGCTTCTGCTTGAGGCTCTCGGGCACGTCCCCCTGGACGATGCGCAGCGCCAGTCCCCCGGCGATGGCCGTCTTGCCCGTCCCCGGCTCGCCGATCAGGACCGGGTTGTTCTTGGTGCGGCGCGAAAGGATCTGGATCAGCCGTCGGATTTCGTTGTCGCGTCCGATCACCGGGTCGAGTTTGCCTTGACGGCCCAGATCGGTCAGATCGCGCGCATAGCGCTTGAGCGCCTGGTACTTCTCCTCGGGTTGCGCGTCGGTCACCCGCTGGGTGCCGCGCACGGCGGTCAGGGCGGTCAGGATCGTCTCTTCGTCGGCGCCATGCTTTTTCAGAATCCCACACGCGTCACACTTCTCCACGCGCGCCAGCCCGAGCAGGATGTGCTCGGTGGACAGGTACTCGTCCTTAAACCGCTGCGCCACGCTCCACCCCTCGTCGAGCACGGCCCGGCTCGACCCGCTCAGGGCGGGCGTCCCCGCCCCTCCCGTCACGCGGGGACGGTTCTCGAGCGCCTGCTCGACCTCCTGACGGATGGTGTCGGGATTGGCGCCGATCTTCTGCAAGACGGGCCGTACCACCCCCTCGTCCTGTGCGAGCAACGCCGCCATCAGATGCTCGGGCGTGATCTCCGGGTTGTGGCGTTCCGACGCCAGTTCGAGGGCGCTCTGTAGCGCCTCCTGCGACTTGAGAGTCAATTTGTCCAAACGCACCATGTTGAAAAAAACCTCCTCCGCGCCGCCTCTTTCCGGGAAAACGATTCATCCCCGCTTCCCGCCGTAAAGCCCGGCGCTTCCTTTACCGAACGGGAAAGCACAAACTGAACCAACGCCGCCCGAACCGCAAGACCCCACACCGAATACTGATTCTTGGCATATTATGAAAACAAAAGGCCGGTTGGATATTTCCACAGGATAACACAACCCGCACCATCTGCGTCAAAATAACACACAGCAATCCGTCAGGTGTATCCAACACCTGAACCCGTATCATTCTGATACAGGCGACTGAAAAAACTCCGGGCTCACCGGTTCCCACTCTTTCAACGGTTGCCCGTCACGCGCGATGATGAACTTCCCGTCCCACGAAAGACTGACGTCCGGTTCGGGGTGTTCCAGCAGTGTTTCATCGCCGGACAACATCGCAAACACGTACCGGAACAGGTTGACGTGCGAGACGCGACGGGTGACCCAGATGTCGCTCTTGACCGGACTTTTGATCGCAAACAGAACCGAGGCCTTGTCGCGGGCCAGAGTTTCGGCGGTTCCCTGGCCGGACGCCACAAAAGCCGGGTAGTCCGGACTGTTGACTCCCAGACTGGGCCCAAAAAACTTGGCGCCATGATCGCCGATCAGAATAATCAACGACCCCGGGTCGTTCTTTTCGATAAAGTCCAGCATGTCCAGAAGTTTGACGTTATAATCCTCCCGCAATTTCTTATACGTGGATTTCCAGCCGGCATGCGCAAGCGTGTCATTGAAGGTATAGGGGGCATGGATCAGTCCCGTGTGAATGAAATAAAACGTGGGATAGCCCAGGGACTGCAGGATGAGGGGTTTCGATTCCTCAAGGAAAGTGGGGCTGATCTCATTCTCATCCGCGAATGAAGTTTTAAGCCCCATCGCATCCAGAAAGGGCCAGTGTTGCGATCGAATCCCCCGAAACAAGAGATTGGTCCTGTCAATCGCGGCGCTCGGACGCGAAAGGAGATAATGGCTGCAATGTAGGAAGGCAATGCGGTATCCGTTCCGTTTGAGAACATCGAAAACCGGGTTGTATTTCCGGCCCGTAATCATGTCCCGAACTTCGGTTTTCGCATCCAGGAGACCCGATCCGAATTTTCCGAAATCGAAGTGACGCATCGCCATGAGCGTGGCCGCGCTGGCAACCGTATAGTTCTGATTCGAGTAGGTATCCCGGACAAAAAAGCCCCGTTTTTCCAACTGCTGGTAAAAGGGGGCTGCGTCCACGCCATAGATATCCCGCATCGCCTCTGCGCCCGTGTAGGATTCGAGGAAGAAGAGATAAATATCGGGTTTAGCCGTCCATGCAATCTCACGTCCCCCGTCCAATGGGAAGGCGACCTGTTTTGTCTGAACTTTCCCGATAAGGTTGAACAGAAAGGTCAGACTCGCGACACACAGGAAAGACAACAGGAGAGTATTCACCCCCCGAAGACGCCACCGCAAAACGATGGCAAGAGCCAGAGAGACTGAAAACGTGAAACAAAACAGAGAGAACGTGGCGCGGGGCAAAGAGGGAAACACCCCATTCCCGCTCAAGAGGCCCGAGAACAGAACAAACAGAACGCCTGCCACGGCCGCCATGAATAACTCCGGAAACAGCCTTGACAAACCGGCAAAACCAGACGCGCCTCTCTCCGAAATGACCCGCCCAATAAACCGAAGAAAAGAACAGAACGGCAGGAAGAACAACGCCAGGATAAAAGCCCCCCCCCCAACGATCACAATGGAGAGAAACATTTCACCGAGCGAATAATAGAATGTATTTCGACTCAAAAAAGAGAGAAGCGGGCCAAGAGAAGCGGCGGGCAGAACAACAAGACTGGAATCCAGCCAGGGGGATTTATGCGGAGGGGCCGGTCTTTCGGACTTTTCTTCGCCGCGATATCCCGCCAGACCCAGACCAACCTCCGCGAGAAGGAACAACAGAGAAAGAGCCGCCTGACAACGGGTCCTCAAGAAATAGCGGGCCTGGAATGAATAAACGGGGGGAGAGGAGGTCAGGGAAACCCCGGCGGAGGGGACAAAGCAGATGAGGTCTGCATCGTGGATATATACATTCGGATGATTCAGGTCGCCCTTCCAGTTTTCCCGCCGCATTTTTCGACCATCCTCAAACAACTCCAGATTGCTTTCCCATCCGACCGGAAGCATGAACAGATGCAACCGGCTATACACCGGCGGGGCGGGTGCGGCATAGACGACCAGACTCCCGGACGTCTCGATGTCACCCGACTCCCTGCTCGGAACCTGCAGGAGGAGGGAACCTTGTTGTTTGTACGATATTTCATGCGGTTTTATATTCGATAATGTTCCCGTTACAGGAAGCGAAATGCCCTTCCACCAGACCAGCGTACAGGCCAGCAGAATCAGGACACAGCCCCCCCCCGCCCCTCTTCTCCACCGACAATGGCTTTTTGCCGCCGTTCCACCCATTTCCAGCCTCCTGCTGTTTTCCGGGAAGCCCCCCCCGCAGCCTAATTCCGACAAGAAACGAGGCTGCTTCGCCTCCCAACGAAAACCGGGAACACGCTCAAAAGCCGCATTCCCGGTTCCGGTCTTTCCGCGTTTTCGCGTCCAACGCTTATTTTCCG
>DAOPYU010000003.1:0-29732 GCA_035353095.1 Candidatus Sumerlaeota bacterium
CCTTGTACTCGAAAAGGAACAATACGTGTCCCGTCGCATCGAGCGCCTTGATCGTTTCACCGCTGTTCGAGAGGGTCCCCTGATAGACACCGGCGATGGGCAGTCCGGTTCCGTAACGCAGTTCAAAAGCGGCCTTGTTGCGCACCAGCAGGCAGCGGGCACCCGGGTCCAGCGTCAGGATCGAAGTATTCAAGGGGTCGGTATTGAACGCGTAGGTGATCCCCTGATTGAACTGAACCCCCGCCAGGTCAATCGAGGTCTTGCTGACATTGGTCAATTCGATGAATTCAAAGTCGTCCTTGACCACCGTGGGCATGGCGGTGAGTTCCGACGCCGTGGGAGGAGCGGGGTGGTAATTGAGTTCACTGAGCGTCATCGTGAGCGACGTGGCGGGATCGTTGACGAGGAAGAGCGCCTCGTTGAGGGCCGACCACTGGCCGTTGTCAAGGGTCCGAGCCTTGATCACCCGCGTGTAGTTGATGGGAACAGCCCCGCTGTAAAGTTGCGCATGAGCCGTGTTGACAGTACCGCCGGCCAACCGGGGATCGGTGTTGTCGATCGTGTAATAGACGGGCTTTCCTGTCTGCGAGTCATCGAGCCAGGTGCCTTCGAGTTCAAAATCGAAACTGATGTCGGTACTGGTGGCCGACATCTGGTGGATCTCGACAGCGAGGACATTCTGCCCGTTCTTGAGGAGCGACGGATCCACGGCATATTCGTAGAAATTGGTCTCACTCGGTGTACTGTTGGCCGTGGTCAGATAATTGATATCCGTTGTTCCGTCCGGGAAATTGATCGTCTGAAGCTTTTGTCCATTGAGATACACGACCGCGCCATCGTCGTAACAGATGCGGAAAACCAGCGACTGACACTTGGCCGCATCGGTGACCGTAATGGGCGTACGGAAGTAGTAGGTGATGTACTTATTGTTGGCATCCGAACCGTAGTTGAGGGTCGTGATTTCATCCTGATCGTTGTAACCGAAATGCGCATTTCCCGATTTCCAGGAGGAATCGTTAAAGGCCTCGGCCTGCCAGGCCGTTCCCTGGTCGGTGCCATCGTCGAGATAACGCCAGGCCGATCCCCGCGCGAGAAGCATGACATCCTTGCCCGTCGAGGTTCCACCTCCCGTCGTCATGGTCAATTCATATCCCCGGGCAACCTGACCTCCATGCTGACTGAAAACGGGCGCTTCGACACTGGGGTACCACCCCTTGGCCTTGAACTGGTTCAGGACCGTCGCCGTCCGGGAAGGGAAGTATTGATTCAAAATCCAATTGACCGCCGGGATCCAGTGATCGTTACGGGTCAGGGGCGTGCCACTCTTGGAATCTCCCCAACGAGCCGATTCGGCAATGATAGCTTTGTCAATCTGGTTCATACGGGTCTGCATACGCTCCTGACACTTGGCCGGAGTCAGGAGCCCTTTGTTAAAGAAATGCCGATGCACCAAGTCGCCGAACCGGGTTTTATATTCCACGTTGGCCAGGAGTTTCTGGCTAAGCCACTGCGGATTGGACTTATTGAAGACATTTCCGGCTGGCCACGGCCCCGTCCGGTCATCCCCCCAGCCTCCGCTGAAGAGCGTGTGTTCGGCGTCATGGGCGAAAAACTTCCACCCCGTGGAATTCGTACGGTTGAGAATTCCATAAAAATTGTTTGGAGACTCATTACTCAGGAATGCGGAAATGGGCGCATCAAAATTCCCCGTGTAATAAATGATCAGCATGTACTGGATCAGATTGTCCTGATCGAGCAGGACGGGGTAGGCGGGATTGCGGGTTCCGTCCGGATTGCACCCGAGAGCGCGGTAATAGTTGGCACTATTGTCAAAACCTGAGTTGGCAAGATTCCAAATCGTCTGCCAGTTGGTCATGGTTCCGTTGGTAGCATAGATGACATAGCCATTCGTATCCACCTTGAAGACATCGTAATCCTCTTTGTTTCCCCCCATATACGTGGCCGCGAAACTGGACTCGGCCCGCTCTTGCGTGTCGTAAACGCCCCAGTATTGTCCATCAATGTAAAGGTGATAGAAACGACCGCGCGTATAGGGCTCTCCCATGTCGCGCTGGGTATCCCGAGACCAGATGTCGCGTAACATGGTATTGTTGGAGTCGCCGCCATAGCTCCACGAGTAATTCTGGGCCGTCCGCAGATCCACCTTATCGAACTCGCTGGCGCCTTCTTCTCCAAAAAGCGGATACTTCAAACTGCTTTCCCCATATTCGGAACGGAAGAAAAGACGGAATGCGTGTTTGGGATTGTCACCACTGCGGCTGTATCCCCCCCGAATCCGCAATCCTCCGTTGATCTGAAATCCCTTGGTTCCATCGGGATTGATCAATTCAAAGGAAGCCGGCCGCTCCCATTCCACCCCATCCCCGCTGGCATTGACATAGATTCCGGTACTGGCACTAAAAAGATTGTTCAAATCCGTCACGATCGAAAAAGTGGGAATAGCCTGAAGGGCCGGAATTATCTGAGCGGAATAGGTTGCGCTGTTGACGATATCGGGATCCATTCCGTAGTCCATGGTCTGTCCATTGACCCCACTACTGGGCCAACCGGTCCCCGGGACCTGGCCCGTGGGCGACTGGTGGATCACATCAGCCAGGAAAAGATACGTCTGGGTATCGCAATTGCTTTCCTTCCATCCGTCCTTGAAAGCCACGGCCCGCAGGGGGGTGGTTTTGCTGATGGCGATCGGCCCCGTGTAAAGGGTACCCGTCGCCCGGGTGGGCGTATTGCCGTTGGTCGTGTAACGGATTTCCGCGCCGGGCGTGTCGCAGGTGATGGTCAGGTTGAAGGCGGCGGTATAGAAACCGCGTTTGTGGCTGAACTTCGTGTCGCCCACCAGACCGAGGAGACCGGCCACCGTATTGGCTTCTCCGGGCGAGGGGGCGGTGAAATACTGGGCGACCTCCTGAGCGCTCGACGCGCGCAGCTCGGGCAGGAGGGTGAACGACCCATTACTCACGGAGTCGTTCAGAGCCTGGATGGCCAGCACATTGGTCCCGGGCAGGATCTGGCTCATGGCCGACGTCACATTGAATTCCTGAAAGACCCGAGCATTCTCATCCAGACGATCCGTCAAAGCGGCAGAATCCCACGCCAAGGGAGAAGGCGCATTGGCGCTCACGAGCGGAGTGCCGTTGAGAAAAGCGGCAAACCCGTCTTCATACTTCATGCGGAGCGTCATCCGGTCAAACAACGAGAGATCCTGCCCCGTGAAAGTGAACCGGGTCCAGAGCGAGGTATTGATTCCGAGCATCTTGCTGCGCAGGTCGGTCCGGGTGGCTGTCGCGGTATAAAGGGAAGCGATCTCGTCGGCAGTCAAAGCCCGGTTGAAAATGCAGACATCGTCTATCAACCCCTTGAACTCGCGGTTTGACATGGAGGCATTGGAACCGATAAAGACCGGGTCGCCGGTATTGGCGATCTGCCCCGTACTGGCCACACTCGCGTCCAGATTGCCGTCCACATAAACATAAAGATTGGCGCCGTCATAGATCCCGGCGATATGGTGCCACTGACCGTCGTTGACGTCGGTGGTCCCCGTCACATCCAGTTGCGAGAGTCCCGTACAGGCGAAGTTGACCTGGTTGGTATCACCCGATCGGTGAAGACGCCAACTGTTATCGCCTTTGCAGACAAAAGCCTGCCAAGTCGCGTCGAAGGTATCGGGCTTGATCCAGCAGGCCACCGTCATGGCGTTCGTGAAATCGAAGTTGGATTCATTTCCGATCGACAGATAGGAGCCGGGCCCATCCAGCCGGACCGCCCCGTCCACCTGCCCTTCCGTGGGCGCCCAGGCGGCAGTGCCATTGAGGCTCGCATTGTTGCCGCCCACAAAATCAATTGCGGTCGTGCCCGAATTCTCGTCCAGCAACCAGTGGGAGACCATGCCCGTGACGACCGATGCGCCGAATCCCAAGGCCGTGGGACTTTTGTCCCAGGCGGTCTGGTTGAACCCCGTCGCCGTCCAATTCAACGAAGCATCGGCGGCGGTGGGAACTTTATAGGCCGCTTCCGCCCCCGCCTTCACCATCGTCGCACTCAGATTGTAAAGCCCGTAGGACATGCCGGGAGACTGGCGCGGATAGGGATTGAATTCGTGCAGAACAACCGGGCCGGGCCCCACCAGAGCCAGATAACCGCCATTGGCCGAGATCTGGAAATTGGTGTGAAGGTTGGCTGCGGCATTGCGCCGGTCTTTGCCACTGGCATAAACCAACAGGTAGGCGTTCGCATCCAGCGTCTTGCTGGGGAAAGCCCAGCGGACGGGATCGCCGGCGTCATCCGTCAGGTACCACCCATTCAGATTGATTGCGGCCGCACTGCGATTGTGAATCTCGATCCAGTCGGAATAGTCCCCGTCCTCATCCTGCAAACCGGAAAGATTGGAAGCCAGAAATTCGCTGATCACCAGAGGCGATTGGGCCTCCTGAGCGGAAACGGTCAAACCAGCCCCCATCCCCAGCGTCAGCAGGCATCCGACCAGAAACAGAACTCTCCCTTGCACACTCTTCAAGAACGCACCCCCGAACCCTTTGAAACAGAAAGAACGCACTTGCATGGCTTTTCCTACTTTCCAATCCTGATGCGGATACCCCGGAATTTTCCCCGCTGGAGTGCGACATGAACCGCCATTGGGGGAGCTTTCAGAACATGAACCCGAACAGTTTGAGACAAACCCGATCAATAGACCCGCCACAGACCAGACTGTGGCGTGGCAGCCGGTTGGACCGTGATCTGGAACTGCTGGGAAACCTCGCCTTCCGAACTGGTGGCACGAATCGTGATGACCGGCGTCACCCCGATATTTCCCGGAGCCGGCGTCCCACTCAACGTGTCAAACCCATCGAAAAGCAGCCAGTCGGGAAGATTTTCCACCACAACCGTCGGAACGGGATTCCCCTTGATGGAGAACGTATAACGGTATGCCGCTCCTATCGTGGCAGTCTTTATCGGCTGCGTTTCGAAAGACGGAGGGGTTTTGGCGGCGCCGATGGTTCCGGGCGTGGGCGCGGCAGCAATCCAATGGGTGGCCTCATCGCCCCAGAGGGTTGGCCCCTTGCGCGTCAGCGACTGGCCGGTTCCATCCGCCGCCATCGGCCAGGGCGAACTGTCCGAATAATCCACTTCGTCTTCGAGCAATTGCGGATAGAAGGTCGGTTCCGTGGTCGGGGGTTCATCGGGCCGGAAAAGGCGAATGCGTTCGCCGCCATTGCTGAGGGAACCGGAGTAGGGCCCCGCCATGAGGGTGGTGGGCGCCAAGTTGTAGGCGCTCAGAAAATTGGTTCGGGCTGTGGCCGAGGAAGGATCGGTCGGGCTGAACGGCACCACCAGCAGGCATTCCAGAGCCGGAATGGTCGTCCCCGCCGGGAACGCGAAGTTGACCCCCTCTCCCACGGTCCAGTTGTTCAAACTGACGGGCTGAAACGTGGGATTGTAAATTTCGACAAATTCCAGTTCATTGGCGTTAAGCATGGTCCCGGGATTGTACTGCAATTCACTGATAACCAGCGGCCCCACGCGCGGGTCGCTGTTGGCGGCCCCCAGAGTCAAAGTCTGCATCGGCGCCAGCACCCCAGACCCGTTGGGATAGCGTCCAAAACTCTCGCCGTTTTTCTGGGCGGGAAACTGGACATTGTCCTCAAAGTAAATAAGACCCTCAGCGGTCTTCCCCATCAGGTACACCTCGTCCCCATGCGCGCCGTTCAGGCTGAAATCGTTGGGGCCGGGCGTGGCGGGAGTGGGGTTGAAGTTGCTCTCGTTATAGACGGCATACTCTCCGGGCAAGAGCGTTTTGCCGGCCGGGATCTGGTACTTGAAGTAGTTCTGATTGCTGAAATCACTCAACCACCACCCGCCGATCGTGACAGAGGTCGAGGACGTGTTGAAGAGTTCGATCGAGTCGCTCAGAGGCGGATCGGTGTGGCTCAGGACTTCGTTGATGACAATGGATTTCTTGATAGACAACCCGGCCTTACCGGGAGACCCTCGGTAGTTCTTGCTCGAATGCCACTTCTTATCGTTTCCATAATCCGCCGGAAGGGTATTGAGCGGGTCATCCAGTTCAAGCGAACTCCCGGCCCCATTCGCCCGGTCCGGCCAATTTCCATCCACCCCGTACGCAAATTGGAAGAGGGTCGCTCCGCCGGAATCCAGCAGTTGGAGAATTTCCCCCTTGTTGCTCAATTTCCCGGTATAGGGTCCAACAATCGGCACCGACGTATCGAGACCATAATGGGTCCGGAAACTCGCAAAATTGCTCGTACTGGGAGCGGCCACCAACACCAAGTATCCCCCCGGCATAAGGGTAGAGCCGGCGGGAAACGTGAACGTCACCCCCTGCGCAAACCGGCAACCACTCAGATCGAGCGTAACGGAAGCGCTGATGTTGTGAAACTCGAGGTATTCGAACCCCGGATCACCGTCAATCGGATTGTACATGATTTCCGTCAGGCGCAAGTCGTCGTTCAGCGGTGCGGCAAGAGCCTGCGTGCCCCCCTGAAACGCCATTCCCCCAAGCCAGAAACCCAACACGACTGTTTGGAACAAAGAGACTCGACACGACATGGAAGTCCGAAGCCAACGGATACACTTGTAAGACCGGAACATAAGGGAACGCATGAAACCTCCAACCCCCGGGTATTTCAAAACCCATCTGAGATGCTGCTGCTTCTCGTACCGGCGTGGGCCGGGATACTACCTTGTTTCCGAAATTGAAATATTGCTGGGTGTACGCCGTTCAATTTAACACCGGCTTTTTATTATAGGCGATTTTTCCTCCAGTGTCAATAGCGTGCGAAACGAGACTGATTCATGCAGGACAAGAAAGCCGACGTCCCCCGGCCTCCTCCATGCCGTCCGCAACGCGATGCGTGTCAGCGTCGCGGACGCTTTCAAGGATTGAAGGCCAGAGAGCGCCACCCGATTTTCGATTCGGATTTCTGCCGGTTTTCCATTGCAGAACCCCCTGCTTTTTGCCACAATCCGGCAGTTTGTGAAAAAAACCTCCTGACGGATGAAACTTTTCCATGCGTATGGTGTCTGAGACAGTAGAGAGCAACCGGATAGGCCCAGAAGAGAGCCGTGGCGAAGGTCCGGTTGCGGAGGCGGAAGAACGCCGTCTGGTCGAAGCCTGCCAGCGTGGAGATCTCGATGCGTTTGATCAACTCATCCAACTCTTCCAGAATCAGGTCTTCGGGTTGGCCTATCACCTGCTTCACGACCACGACGAGGCGGAAGACATCGCCCAGGAGGTTTTCCTGAGCTTCTTCCGCCACGCGGGCGAATTCCGCTTCGAGTCCCGCGTGGGAACCTGGTTCTACCGGGTGACGGTGAACCGGGTGAAGAACCGCTGGAAATACCACCAGCGGCGCCAGCGCGACAAACACGACTCGATGGATGAGGCCTTCTCGGAAGAAGATCCCCGGGTTCTGGAAGTTCCGGACCCGGGCCCCGATCCCCGCCAGCAGGCCGAAGCGCGGGAATTGAAGGAGGCGCTGGAAGTTCACTTGGGCCACCTGGCGCCGGAATTCCGCGAAGTCATGGCCCTGCGATTTGGGCAGGACTTGTCCTATGAGGAAATTGCCGAGGTGCTTGACTGCTCCATCGGGACAGTCAAATCCCGCATCAACCGGGCGCGGCACCAATTACGCGAAAGTATGCGCGACCTGCTCTGAAAGGCGCGCGGGAGAGAGACACTGACGCTCATTCGAATCGGGTGATGACGCAAGTGGGGTTGAGGAATCGGATTATGGACAGGAAAGAACTGGAAACCCTTCTCGACGAACATTTCGAGACGCCCCTGCAGGGAGAACGTCTGGAAATGTTTGATCGCGCCCTGAACCAGAATCCAGACTTGCGTCAGGAGTTCGAAGCGCACCGGCAGATCGTGGAGACGCTTCGCACGCTGAAGGCGCCTCCCGCTCCAGCCTCGTTGCGCGAACGGATTCTGGCGCAGGCCCGGGCGGAAGTCGCGGGCGCAACGGTTGCGGTGGCGGAAGGGGTCGAAACGCTTCCCCCACGCAAAGCGACCGTCTTTTCCATCGTGCGCACGGTCTGCTCGCGCTGGCAGGTTCAGACACTGGCCGCCGCCTGTCTGGCCGTGGCGCTGTTCTACCACGTGCTACCCCAGTTGAACCCCAGTCTGCAATCCGAACGCCTCGAGGACAAGATTGCATCCGCTCCTTCCTCCGCCGACCAGAACGCCGAAGGTGCCGCCCGGGCGGATCTGGCGCGATCCGCCGTAACCGGCGCGAAAGGCAACAATCCCCCCCATGTGGAAGACTTTGAAACCCGGAGTGCCGGATATTTCTATAAATCTCAGGAAAAATCCCCGGCCACGTCGGAAAACAGCCCGGAAATAGCCGCTCCGATTCCGCTTCTGACCGATATTCCTGCCGCGGAAACCGTTCAGGCGGGGACCGGGGTCGCCCCCGCTGCCAGCCAGTCGGAAAAGACCGAATCCGAGAAAATCCAACCCAATCCTCAATCCAACCCGGAAGAAATCGCCTTGCGGAGCGACTCTGCGTCCAACTCGAAAAAGGAAGAAGAACGGGCGTTGGGAGTCAACCTGGCGGAACCGCTTCCTGTTCTGGGAGCCCTCTCGGACAAGAAGGCCGATCCCCCCAAGACCGTGCGCGCCGAAACGGGAGCCGTCGGGGGGGGAGGGAGAAACGGCGGCGTTTCGAAGATTCAGGAGAAAGCGGACAAGAAAGAACAAGCCCAGGAGGTTCCATCCACCCCGGGCGTTCAACTTGCCGATAATCCGAATCCGAATCTGTTCTTTTCGCCGGGAAAGACCGAACCGGCGCCCACCCAAGACGGGAACGAAGAAATCTCGTTGAAAAAAGGGGAAGCCAAAGAAAAGGCCGCCAGAAGCCAGAAACGAGTTTCGACTCCTACCCCGGCCCCCACCTCCCGTCCCGAATCGAAAAGCGCCCGGGTGGACCGTATTTTCCCGGCAAATGAGAAAAAATCCCGTGATTTGGGAAAGACGCCGCTGGCAGCAGCCGCTCCCGTTCCGTCTGCCGGGATGGCTGGCGCCCCCGCCGCTTCCTCGGATTCGGATTCCCTGCGTCTCTCTCTTCAAAAAGAACGAAATATGACCGAGAGACATGAGGACCTTCAGGTTCTCGAGGTCCCGGCGGAGAAAGCCTCCGAAAAGAACGCCCAGGAGGTGACTCCCGCGGGAGAAAATCGCGTAGGAAAATCCGTCGAAAACCCCCAACCTACCCCTCTGCAGAAACGGGCAACTCCGCAAATGGCCCGTCAGATCATTTCCCAACCGGAAGCGGATGCCGCCGAAGTCGTACCGGATAAGGGGACCAAGAACCAAGCCTCCCCCGAAAAAGAAGGGAGGGCCAAGCCAGTGGCTCGTCCCTCCGCACCCCCTCTGCCGACTCAGGCGGGTCGTCAAATCACAGAGGGGAGAAAACGGGGAGAAGTCGCCAAACAGGCCGTCCAGAACGAAGCGGCCATCGTTGCCGACAAAATTCAGGAAAAAGAAGCCCCTCTCCGCCATTCCGCTTTTGAACGGGCGGACGCCGCGCCGGTCAAAAAGGTGACGCCCTCCCCTGTTCCTGCGCCGGCAAAACCCGCTTCGTCAAAATCCGCGAATCTGGTTGTATCGGTTCAGGTGGGGACCAGCGCCTCTCTGGACGACGTGGCCAATCTCTTCCGGGGCAATGCAACGGTGAGCCAGACTGCCGGGAGCGGGAAGACACTGGGCACGTTGACCTGTACCGCTCCGGGGAAAAATCAGCAATGGGTGCTGGAGCAGTTGCGGGGCGCAGGCTTCCAGTCGAAAGATTCTCCGGGCGCCAAAGGCTCTTATCAGGTGAACCAATCGAGTTCTTCCACCGATGCCGGGGCGGACTTTGTCTTCAGAATCACCGTCACACGCCGCTGACCGGGTACAGGCCGACCTGTTCCCCGCGCCGGGTTGAGGCGGGGTATATTCCGCATTGTCAATCACTCAGACCACAAAGAATCTCTTGACCATACATGGATTTCTCGCGCACAATGAAAGTGGATATGTGACAGGCAGGACGGGGGGAAATGATCCGCGGCCAATCCGCCTCCCCTGGTCCTTCCCCTGAAAACCAATGCCCCGAATTTCTCATTGAGATACTTTGCGCCGAGGAACACCCATGGACACACCCCCTCTCACCTTGTCCATTGATCTGCCGGGTGTTCCTTTTGTCGTCAAGATGGACAAAGGTCGTCGAACCGCCCTGCTCGAAAAGAAACCGAACATGGACGCCAGTCATGTGCGTTATCAAGACTTGATCATGGCTTTGACAGAGTCGGGTGTCAAGAATATGGATGTGAAGGCCATTCAGGCGTCCTTTCCTCAAATTCTCGGGGGAATGTCCTTCTGCATCGCCCAGGCGGTGGAACCGCATGATGGCGAAGATGGCTACATCAAGTTCACGTTCGAGAGCAAGATCGCGGAGAAACTGTGGGAAGAGGATGACAGTGTCAAGATAGACTTTCGCAAGCGTAACGAGATCAACAATGTGTTTGAGGGTGAATTGCTTGCGGAGATCTTTCCGATGACTCCGGCGCTCGACGGTCGTGACGTGCTGGGATTTCCGATCGCGGCCAAACCGGGCCGCCCCGCGGTGCTCAATCCGGGTAAGAATGTCCTGTTCTCGGATGACAAACGCCGCGTTTTTTCGAAAACCGACGGCTGCGTGAAAGTCGTTCGAAACCGGATCTCGGTGGACCAGGTGCAAACGATTGACGGCGACGTGGACTTCAAATACGGCAGCATCGAGTTCAATGGCGATGTCGTGGTGCGGGGCGATGTGCTGGAATCCTTCAGTGTCACGGCGGGCGGCCATATCAAGGTGGGCGGCCTGGTGGACCGCGCGGTGTTGAAATCGGGCGCGGACATCATCATCAATGGCGGCCTCTATGGCAAAGAGGGAATCAGCATCGAGGCGGAAGGCGACATCTCCGTACGTTTTGCCGAGAATGCCAATATTATTGCCGGAGGCGACCTGTATGTGAGTCAGGCGCTGGTGAATTGCAATGTTTTCACACACGGGCGTGTTTTCCTCAAGAATCAGGCAAAGTGCATCATCGGGGGACACATTATCGCCTGCGAGGGGATCGACACTCACACCCTCGGCAATCCGCGTATTCCCACCAAGACGGTGATCGAGTTTGGAATCCGTCCCGACCTGACCCACCGGCTGCGTTCCCTGCGGCTGGAATTCCAACAGGCCGACGACGAGCGAAAACACCAGATCCTCAAAGAGGTGGAAAGCCTCACCGAGAAAATCAGAGGGCAAGCCACGGCCAAAGCGATTGTTCGATTCAAGGTCTTTCCCGGCGTCACGCTGATCGGCAACGACACAACATTTGAAGTCAACAAGGAAATAAATTCCATGGTCTTTTATTCGATCCAGAACCGGGATGAAATGCTCTTCCGGGCCTATCACCGCGGACACGACAAACTGGACCGAAAACCCCTTGAAGATAACATCAATCAGGAAAGAATGCCTTCAATAGCCGAATAAGGGCGCCAGAATATCTGGAGTTCTCAGAAAGAGGCGCACCTTCCGATTTGGAAGTTTAGCTTGAGCATCCGGGCACCAACGTCCCGAAGCGGGAAAGAGACGGGAGTCGGGTGCAAATGTATCCACGGGACAAAGTCGTTCCGGGGGGCCGCGTTTTTTGAGCGCGTCCCAAGACCCTCCCGTCCTTCCCGCGCGTGCAGAGAGAGGAAAACGCCATGAACGAGAACCTGGTCCGGAAGTTGGAACCGGAAGATGCGACGTATCTGGCGGATGAATCGCGCCAGCACGGAACCGCTCAGTGGATCGCATTTCCCCGCACGGAAATGGACGTGGCGGCGGCTCTGGAATTTGCCCGGAAAACGCAACAACCCATCACCGTCCAGGGCGCCCGAACGGGGATCACGGGCGGGGCGGTTCCCAATGGCGGACTGATCCTGAACATGAGCCGGATGAACCGTATCCTGGGCCTGCGGTATGAACCGGAATCGGACTATTTCCTTCTGAGAGTCGAACCGGGTATTTTGTTGTGCGACCTCAATGAGACCTTGCAGAGTCTGCAATTCGACTCGGCAGAATGGGATGAGGAATCCTGCAAGACACTGGATCTGCTGCGGAATTCCAAACCGCGTTTCTTCCCGCCCGACCCGACCGAAACTTCGGCGTCGGTCGGGGGAATGGTGGCCAATAACGCGTCGGGCGCACGCTCCTTCGCCTATGGTCCGACGGCCCAGCATGTGGAATCCCTGCGCGCCCTCGTCCTCAACGGCACCCTACTGGAACTCAGCCGGGGCCAACACAAAGCCCAGGCCCGAACATTTCATCTGGAAATGGATTCCGGAGAAACTTTCCGGGGACAGTTACCCAGTTGCGATCCCCCGATGGTGAAATGCGCGGCGGGATACCGGACCGGCGCCGACATGGACCTGGTGGACCTCTTCACCGGCATGGAAGGAACCCTAGGGGTCCTGACCGGCATCGAGTTACGGCTGGCGCCCGCCCCGTCTTTCATCTGGGGAATGACCGCCTTTCTGCCGAGTGAAGAGAATGCGTTGAAATTCGTGCGCATTCTCCGGGGCGAACGAGTGGCGGGCTTTGAATCCCACGAACCGTTCCTGCAACCCGTAGCAATCGAGTTCTTCAATCAGAATGTCCTGACCCTGTTGCGCCGGCACAAGCGGGAAAATACCGCGTTCACGGACATTCCCGAGCCTCCCGCCGACGCCCGGGTGGCCATCTACCTGGAATTTCATGGCGACGATGAAGAAACGGTCTCAGCGGCGGTTCTCCACGCCTCGAACGCGCTGGTTCTTCTGGATGGTGACGAAGACGCCACCTGGCTGGCCACGGAACCACGCGAACTGGCCCGCCTGGCCCATTTCCGGCATGCCGCACCGGAAGCGGTCAACCTGCTGATTGATGAACGGCGCAAACAATATCCCGATCTGACCAAACTGGGGACAGACATGTCGGTCCCGGACAGTTGTCTGGGGAAGATCATGTCCCTGTACAACAACGACCTGAAGGCCTCGGGACTGGAATCGGTGATCTTCGGTCATATCGGCAACAACCACCTGCATGTGAACATTCTGCCGCGCAACCCGGACGAATATGCCCAAGGCCGGGCGCTGTATCTGGACTGGGCGCGCGAGGTCGTCTCCATGGGCGGTTCCGTATCGGCCGAACATGGGATCGGTAAACTGAAGAGGGCGTTTCTGGAATTGATGTACGGCCCCGAAATGATTGACGAAATGCGGGCGCTCAAACGAGTCTTCGACCCCCAGGGACTCCTGAATCCAGGCAACCTGTTCGAAATATAACTCGCACTCGAAAGTACCCGGTTGCGAATCCGAAACGTCAGAACGCGCCTTCAGGAAGAGGGGCTGGCGTCTTTTCCCCGATTCTGTTCGTGGAGTTTTTCGAGCAGAAAGAACGTGTACGCGTCCACCAGACGGATGCGGGGCTCGGCCTCACGCGCCTTGTCGAAAGTCGCCTTGTGCCACGACGGGGACTTCAGGATCGTCCGGACGAAAAAGAAATGCGGTCCCTGCGCCGGTTCGCTCTGAGTCAATCCCACAAGACCGCGCGCGGCTTCTTCCGGCGATTGAGTATGGAAATCGTTACGCATCTGAGTCACAGGCATCTGTCCCTTATGCAGGACCTGGCGGGGCACCTTCTGTCCCACCAGACCATCTGGTGAGAACTCGAGGTAACCATCCAACCCCCTCTCCCCCATCCCGGGCGCGTGACCATCAATCGCGAAGCCGGTAATGGAGAGGTCGTAGCGCTTGAAATACGCCTTGTTGTGCGCGATCCACACGTCCCATCCGTCGGCTGTCCCCGCATCCTTACGCTGGTTTTCCGAAAGCATGCCCGGATTCAGGTACCCGGCGCCACTGTCCCCGGAAATAAACCAGTCCTGCGGCGACTGTTTTGTACGCGCATAGTTCAGGACGTGGGGGGCCCGCTGATCGAGGTTCGGATTGAACGCCCAGGAACAGGGAATCTGACCGCGCGCGGGATCCTTCCAGAACTCCGGTACGATTCGCTGCAACCAGGCGGAGGAGTCGTAATCGCCCATGTAAACAGCCACATAATGATACGGCGCCACCTGACCGTCCGGCAGGACATACCCCTGCGTCTTGAGGGTTTCGAGGGTCGGTCTGGGGTTCTGCGGATAATGGTCCTTCAGCGGGAAATGCGTGTAGAAGGACGCGTTGGCCATGCCGGAATAGCCCAGCGCGTCGGCGTCCATGATGCCGTTGTATTGCGAGATGATCTGCGCATACTTCCACTCGGTGTCCACACCGTCGTGTTTGCTTCCCGCGCCGGGGTGGCTGGTGTACTTCCAGATCCAGGGGGTGAAGCCGCCGATCTGGAGGATCTTGCCGTTCGCACGCTTCCAGGCGGAGAACAGAAGGGAACGCAGGGTCTCGACATCCGTCCCCGGCTTCTGCGCCGGATCGTCCACGGGCGCTTCCTCGGGCCAGACGTGCAGGTCGAAGAAGAAGGCCTTTTTCGAGATGAAGTAATCGTGATTGGTCACGGTGGCATTGCTGAACGAACTGGCAGCGGGATTCTTCAGCCAGTAGGTGTCTATGTAATAGGCCAGATAGCCGGGATCGCACAGACCAGCGTCCAGAAAACGCTGTTTCGCCCAGAGGTAGGCGTCACACTTCGCGCTGCCCGTCGAGTTCAGATCTGTCCCCGGAATCTTTCCCTTCCCCGTAAAGAGCGGAGAACCATCTGGCTGGTAGAGTTTGAAAGCGTCCTTCAAGAATGGCAGATCGAGCGCCAGAACACGCTGACAGACACTCTCAGAAACCGGATCGAAACGCAGGCACAGACGGTCCTCAACCCCGGCCACCGTGCTGGCCAGGTTTGAAGTGGCCCAGACATCTTCCCGGTAAAGAACCACCCCTTTGAGTTCCTGCTGAAACTGACGCAACAGGGCTTCGAGGGAGTCGAGCCGGACCACCTCGCGCCCGGCCAGCCAGTTGCCCGGTTCACGCAACCAGGAGAACCAGAAGTCGTCCACCGCCGTATCGAACCGCACAAACAGAACCGCCTCGTGGCGGTTGACTATCCCCTGCAACGAAGCGACCAGATGGGCCGTGTCCCACGCGCGCCGCGCCTGAACCGGATCGCCCAGATTCAGACGGGTCAGTTCGGTCATGTCGAAGAAATAGATCCTCGGCGTTGGAGGATTCTCCGCCCGAACCGTCCTCGATCCGAGCATTTCCTCTCCTCCCCAAAGAAAAACCAGAAGAATCAGGGACAGCCCAATGAAACTTCGAGAACTCGTCATTCCTTACTTCTTCTCCACCATTTCTTCCCCCACACAAAACAGGGTTTTATTCGTCCGAATGAACAGTTCTCCATCCGCAATCGCGATCGTCGCACAGGAGGAATCCCCTCCGCCCATTTCGATCTCCGAGAGGATCTTGAACTCATCCCCCGCCTTCAGGACGACCACCCGGCCCTTCATGTTGAGGCAATAGATCTTGCCGTCGGCGGCCACGGGCGAACTGCGGAAGAATGTGTCCCCACCCAGTTCTCCCTGCCAGATCTGCTCGCCCGTCTTCGGGTTCAGGCACTGGATCGTTTTTCGCGCGTCGTGGACGATGTAGAGACGGTCGCGGTAATAGAGAAGCGACGGAGTGTCGGACGATTCCACCTTCTGCGTCCAGGTCAGAGCATTGAAAGGAATCTCTCCCTTCGGTTCCTGCGGAATGGAAAGAGCAAACGGCATCCCCCACTTTCCCTGTGTCCCGAAAACCGTCCCGTTTTCAACCACGGGTGACGGCACCAGGGGTTTGTGGTTGGGATGCTCGGGGTAGTAACACACGCGCCAGAGTTCCGCGCCGGTCTGGGGATTGTGGGCGGTGAGGTAATCGCCCCCGGCCACGAGGATTTCCTCACGTCCGTGGACGTTATAGGGAATGGGCGTCGTGTAGGCTTCGAGCGATTCATCGTTGGCGTCGCTGGGGCGTTTCTGCTTCCAGAGATCCTTTCCCGTCGCGGGGTCCAGACAGAGCAGATACCCCTGCGCCGGCTCGGCAGTCGCCCCCGGCAGGCTCCAGTCATAGGGTTTTGTCCGCTGCATCACGGCCAGGTAGAGTTTATCCTTGTAGAGCAGAGGCGAGGAACCGAAATCCCACATCAGGAACCAGGGGCCTTCCTCCTTCTGGAGATTTCGGGTCCAGAGGATGTCCCCTTTTTCGTCGAACGCGGCAAAATCCCCCGTTCCATAGAGAAAGAAACTCCGCTTGCCGTCGCTCACCGGCGAGGGGGACGCCCAGGTGTTCTGCATCCGGCACTTGCGGTCGGTCGTGGCGATCGGTTTCTTCCAGAGAGTGTCCCCTTTATCCCGATCGAGACAAAGCGCCACCAGGGCTGTTTTATTCCCGGCCTTTTCCGTCGCGCTGATGTAAATCCGATTCCCGATCACAATCGGGGTCGCGGCGTCTGGACCGGGCATGGCCTGACTCCAGAGCACCTTTTCCGTGGGGCTGAACCGCTCGGGCAGGTGGGTTTCCTCGGCAGAACCGTCATAGGACGGCCCGCGCCAGTTGGGCCAGTCCCCCGCCGAAACAGGCAGGATCACCCCGACGGCCAACAATCCCAACACGCCCGCCATTCGAATGCGTCGTCCCCAGATTTCCGAAAGACCCGATTTTATCATGGAATAGAATCCTTTCGCTATTACTGGACCTTCTGTTTGGCAAAACAGAACAGCGCCTCACTCGTCCGGATGAAAATTTTCTGATCGGCGATGGCCACCGAAGCACTGCTTAAGGAGCCCCCCAGATCGGCCTTTGCAAGGACTTCAAACTGGTCGCCCGCCTTGAGCACCACAACCTCGCCCTTCATGGAGACACAGTAGATCTTACCGTCCGCGCTCGCGGGGGAGCCGCGCATGGTTCCCTGAACCTTGGCGTCTCTGGCCAGATCGCCTTCCCAGATTTTCTCGCCCGTTTGAGGATTCAGACAGGTCACGACCTTCCGGTTGTCGTGAACCAGGTAAAGCCGTCCCTGATAATAAAGCGGCGTGGGGGTATCGGTGGTGGTCCCCTTGTACTGCCAGGCCAGTTTTTCGAAGGGCAGAACCCCCTTGGCATCCTTCAAAACCGGAAGTCCGAAAACCAGATCGAACTTGGGCCGGGCGATGATGATCATGCCATCGACCACCACGGGTGACGGCACGATCCGCCAGAACGCCTTGTGCTCGGGACTGTAACAGAAACGCCAGTACTCCTCGCCCGTCTCCGGGTTGTGCGCGGTCAGGTAATCGCCGCCCAGCATCAGGAGTTCCTCGCGGCCGTTGTTGTCATAGGGCACCAGTGTGGTATAAGCCTCCAGCGATTCGCCACTCGAGTCGCTGGGACGAACCTGTTTCCAGAGATCCTTGCCTGTCACCGGGTCCAGACACAGCAGATACGACTCGCTGGCGGCCGGACCGCCCTTGGGAGTGTAATCGTACGGTTTGACGGTCTGCATCACCACGATATAGAGTTTGCCCTTGTAGAGGAAGGGACTCGAACCGTAGTCCCACATGATGTTCCACGGACCAAAGTCTTTTTGAAGGTTCCGGGCCCAGAGTTGTTTCCCCTCTGCGTTGAACGCGGCCAGATCGCCCGTTCCATAGAGAAAAAAAGCGTTCTTGCCGTCACTGGCGGGCGAAGGAGACGCCCAGGTATTCTGAGGCCGGATGGTCCGTTCCGTCGTCGCCACCTGATTTTTCCAGAGCGTCTTGCCCGTGTCCCGATCCAGACAGATCGCAAACAGGACCGTCCCTTTTTCCTGCTTTTCCGCGGCATTGACAAACACCCGGGAACCGATCACCACGGGCGTGGCGGAACCGTCATCCCCCTTGAGGGGAACACTCCACAGGACATTTTCCGTCGGACCGAATTTCTCGGGCAGATTCGTTTCATCGCAGGAACCGTTATAGTGCGGCCCTCGCCAGTTGGGCCAGTCCCCCGCGCCGACATTCGAAACCAGAATCAGAACCAAAAAGAGTCCCACGAATCGGACCCCTGCATTTCCAGTCGTTCGACTCCCGCCATTCCTTGTGTCGTTCATGGAATTTCGTCCTTTCACGTACTTATAAAAATTGAACCGACCGCGCCACCTTATGCGACACGGTCGGAAAAGTCGAATCAAAATTCCACAAAATACCCGGAAAAACACCGGTCGCCCCACTAAAACAACCCGACAATTCGACCGTTCGCATCAATATCCACCCGGTTCCCGGCCGGTTCCGCGGGCAGGCCCGGCATGGTCATCATGGTCCCACACAACGCGTAGAGGAATCCCGCACCCGCCGACAGACGCACCTCACGAACCGGCACCCGGAAACCGGTCGGACGCCCCATCAGTTTGGGCTCATGACTGAGCGAAAGGTGCGTCTTCGCCATGCAGATGGGCAGATGGCCGAATCCCCATTTTTTATATTGGGCAATCTGGGCCTGGGCCTGCGGCAGGATCTCCACGCCGTCGCCACCGTAGATTTCCCGCACGATTGTTTCGATCTTCTCCTCGACCGGCATTTCATCCGGATACAGCAGTTTGAACTCGCCGGACATTTCGGCGGCCCGCACCACCGCCTCGGCCAGTTCGCGTCCGCCCTCGCCGCCCCGGGCATGCATTTCGTGGTGGACCGCCGCTTCGACCCCAAAACCGCGCGCGGCTTCCTTGATGGCGGCGAGTTCGGCTTCCGTATCGGAGGGAAAACGATTGATCGCCACCACCACCGGAATCCCGTGTTTGTGAACATTCTCGATCTGTTTCTGGAGGTTCGGCAATCCCGCCCGGAGCGATTCGAGGTCTTCCTGAACCAGCCCGTCGGGCAATGGTTTTCCCGGAACGATGCGGAACTTGCCGCTGTGGGCCTTGAGCGCGCGAACCGTGCAGACCAGGACCGCCGCGGCGGGCTTCAGACCGCTGGTCCGGCACTTGATGTTGAAAAACTTTTCGGCCCCGATGTCGGCGCCGAAGCCCGACTCGGTCACCACATAATCGAAAAACCGCAACCCGATCTGGTCCGCCAGAATGGACGAATTGCCATGTGCGATGTTGGCAAAGGGCCCCGCATGGACCAGCGCCAGCGTCCCTTCGAGCGTCTGCATCACGGTGGGCTTGATGGTCTCGACCATGATAGCGGCCATCGCGCCGGCACATTGCAGGTCGTCCGCCGTCACCGGCTGACCCGCCTGGTTGGTCCCGATCACGATGCGCCCCAGACGCTTGCGCAGGTCCTGCAGGTCCGAAGCAAGCGCCAGAACCGCCATCGCCTCGGAGGCCACGGCAATGTCGAATCCCGTCTGCCGGGGGTGCCCGTTGGCCTTGCCGCCCAAGCCGACAATCACGTCACGCAACGCCCGGTCGGAAACATCCACCACCCGACGCCAGAGAATCGAATGGGGATCGAGGTTGAGGGAATTCTTATGGAAAAGCGCATTGTCAATATAGGCCGCGCAGAGGTTGTGCGCGATGGAGACGGCATGGATGTCCCCCGTCAGGTGGAGGTTGAATTCCTCCATCGGGACCACCTGCACATACCCGCCCCCCGCCGCGCCCCCCTTGATGCCGAACGTCGGTCCCAGACTCGGCTGACGGATGGCGCAGACGGCGCTCCGACCCAGGCGGTTCAACGCCATGGACAAGCCAACGGTCGTGACGGTCTTGCCTTCCCCCAGGGGCGTGGGCGTAATGGCCGTCACCAGAATGTACTTCCCCCGCGGTTCCCGGTTCTTCAACAGATCCAGCGACAGTTTGGCCTTGTGACGCCCATACGGATCGAGGTACTGCTCCTCAATCCCATACCGGGCGCAGACCGTCTGGATCGGTTCTATCTTCGCACTTTGAGAAATTTCGATATCGCTTTTCACCGGGTTACACGTCCTCCATCCTGTCTGGTCCCTCTCTCTTTAGATTGCTGCCGGATGGCATCTGTGTGGAGCATAAAAGGTTGATACGACCCAGGTCAAGATCGAAACAAGATCCCGCCTCGGAATTCGATTCAAAGACAACTTTCAAAATATTGTGCAAAAACGGGAGGTTTCGGGACACCGTCCCTCCCCGACATCTGGCCAGAATCGAAGATCGGGCAGTTTTACGCTATTTGCGCGCGGCCGCAATCAGACTGAAATTCCGAACCCGCATTTCGACGTCGAAGGTGCCCGGCACCTCCCACCCCATATTGATCGCCGCAATCCGAAACCGTCCATCGTCTTCGAGTCCCTTGAGAAATCCCTGTTTGCGCGCGGTGGCGAGTCCCTCGCGGATCAGAGGCAACAGATCCGCGTCAAAGGTCACCCACCCCTCGTCGTGTGTGCTGCCGGATGTATAATGGTCAGAGCCGGGAGTGAAAATGTATTTCTGCGACCCGGCGGTGTCCGGAGCGGCATAGGTCGAACTCGTGCGGTGGCGATTGTCATAGACCGGAACCCCGAACCAGAGGTAATCGCCAAAACCCGGGGATTCTTTTTCCAGATTCTGAATGGAAAGGAAGATCAGAAACTGGGCCGCATGGAGACGCGGATCGTACCCGTCCGCATGCACGAGTTCGGAACGGACACGCCGTGCTTCGCAATGCAGACGCAGCGCGGCCAGATGGCCGATACAGGGTTGAGTGATGATGGATTGCTCGACGAGCAGATGGACCCACGGTTCCTCTTCTCTGCGAGGGCGTTCACCATACTCGGTGGCCGTATTCACCGCGAGTGAAAGAACCCCGTCACCAAACACCACGGACCGGGCCGCTGTCGCAAGACGGGAAGCCCCCCCTTTCCCCCGCGTGACCGACGTGGTAGCCTCGAACGGATACCGACTCGACCACTGGGCCAGCTGCCACACCGGTTCTCCCCCCTCGCTCCCCCGGACCACGCCACACTCGACCTTACGTCCCGGTTCCGGACGCAACAGAACGAAACCCTGGCGAAAGGATGGGTCGCGCAGCAGTTCCGTCCCACTCGTCGTATCCGGCAGTGCCCTGACCGGGGATATTCCGGCCAGGAGAATCAGACACACCCCACACCCTATCCAGCCTGTTTTCCCCGTTTTAAGAAGACTGACCAGATTCGCTCCCGATAAAAACACGCCCTGCGATATTTCCTTGACGGACATGAGAAAAACCCCTCTCTTTCGTCCGCTCACTTTGCGACAGGCCATTTTGTCATGCAACCAGAAAGCGGCCCTACAGAAGAAAAACGGGGCTCCTCCCTCCCCCGGTCAGAAACAGAACTCGAACTCAAAATGATTGGCATTCCCCCGGAGGATTGTTTATGCTCAGCGAGTGGGAATGCCGGAAAGGACGCAGCGGGCTGGTTCGAGGGCTGTTTTTCCGTCGGAGGAGAACTTGTGGGTCAGAAACGGCAGTAAAGAGGGAGAGTCACATCATGGAATACCAGGAATGCCGGATCGGGCGCACGTTTGTAGCCCGGCTTGAGGAAGGGGAAGCGCTCTACGAGGAGATCGAGGGCCTCGCCGAGAAAGAATACATCCGGTGCGCGTCCGTCCTGATTCTGGGAGGAATTCGCCGGGGCGGCGTGGTCACCGGCCCGGCCAACCCCCATACGCTGGAAAATCTCCAACCGATGGTGCAACACTTCGATGACGCGCGTGAACTGGTCGGGGTCGGAACAATTTTTCCCTGCGAGGGAAAACCGTCCCTCCACCTGCACGCCGGAATCGGCCGCGAGGACAAAGCCCTCGTGGGATGCCCACGCGAAACGGCGGATTGCTTTCTGATCCTCGAGGTGGTCATCATCGAGTGGGTCGGCCTGAACGCCGAGCGCGTTCGCGACCCGGAAACCGGTTTTCACCTGTTGACTCTGTTGCAGGGGTAACGCAGATAGCCTTGCCTGAATCTTTCGGCATCGAACCCATCAAGATCCAATTCATCTGAGAGAAAGAAGCGCCACATGGCCTGGGGAAGAAAAGAAAAAACACCGAAACGCCCGATAAAACCGAAGGCAAAGGGGAAAGCGCCCGCCAAAGCCCCCAGCGGGAAAGCGCCCGCCAGGACCTCCGGAGGCAAGCCCAAGCCATTGGAGAAAAGATCCCGGAGAGCCGCCGAGGTTTCCGAGGAGAAATCTTCTGCCGCCACTCCGCGCCGCATGAGCCGGCTCTCGCACATCCTGAGCACGGCGGGACTGGCGCTGAAAAAAGGGCTGGGACAGAACTTCCTCGTCAACCAGGGCGCGCTTCAGAAAATCGCCGCCGCCATCGCACCCGACCCGCAATCGCTGGTTCTGGAAATCGGGTGCGGTCTGGGAAACCTCACGGAACTCATAGCGCCCCACGCGGCGGGTCTTGTTGCGGTCGAACTCGACGAACGGTTCCGTTCCATCCACGAACGCGAACTCCTGCCAATGGGGAATGTCCAGGTGCTCTACGCCGACTTCATGAAGATCAACCTTCAGGAAGTGCTGGAAGAAACGGTGAAGAAGACTCCCGCACTGACCCATGTCGGGGAGGCGCTCAATATCCGGATTGCGGGCAACATCCCGTACCACCTGACGTCGCCCATTCTGTTCAAACTGATCGCGTCGCCGGTCGAGTTCGCCTCGATCAGCCTCCTGATGCAGCGCGAAGTGGCCCACCGGCTCTCCGCGGCTCCGGGCCATCGCAACTATGGCATCCTGGCCGTCAAGATCCTCACGCGCTATGTCGCGGAGACCCTCTTTACGGTTTCGCCGGGCAGTTTTCTCCCCCCGCCCAAGATCCACTCGGCCCTGGTGCGCCTGACCCCGCGCCCGGGCGGCCCCCTCATCGCCGACCCACTCGAACGCGAGTCCTTCTTTGCCTTCGTGGACGCGGCCTTCGCACAGCGGCGCAAGTTCATGAGCCGTTCCCTGATGGCGGCCAGCCACGGGCTACTCACCCGCGAGCAGGTGGCCGAGGCACAGACCCGGCTGGGACTGGACCTCAACGTGCGCGCCGAAGACCTCACCCCGGAACAATTGCTTGAGGTTTTCCAGGCGCTCGGGAAACCGTCCCTCGAATCGAACCGGAAGTCCTATCTCGACTGACCATCCGGAACCCTTCAGCCATTCTCTGTTTGAAGTCTTCCACACCCAGATTCTCCGTAGGGCGGGTTTCAAGACCGTCCTTTCCCAATCGGGAGTGTCTGCCGGGCGGGTTTGAAACCCGCCCCTACGGATTTTCTCCTCAGATCGGAACCCCTTCTCCGGGAGGCGGTGGGAACGCCTGACGGCTTTCGACCATCCGACAAGAATCGAAACGGTTCAGCCTGAAAACCGCAGTCATCAACCCAAGTCCCCTGTATTCAACCGGCTTGGGTGTACTCCAAAGGTGATCCGGAGGGGGGAAGGAACCGGAGATCGAAAAGGGGCGGGTCAAGCGCCAACGGCGCGAACCATTGTAGCCTGGGGCATCGCCCCAGGAACAGACCGGGTTGTTTTTACAAGGGCTGAAAGCCCGTTCTATCCAGGCGTTTATCCCCTTCTCAATCGGGCGGGCCTTCAGTCCTTGTAAAAACAGGGATATCCTCCCTGGGGCGACGCTGCGCTTGCCCAAGGCTACGATCGAATCGCGCCGTTGGCGCTTCAACTGCGGTTTTCAGGTTCAGAGGGGTGACTCTCCCATCTCCAGACTGCCGGTCTGAAGTTTTTCCAGAACCGATTTCCGGCCAAGTTTCGGCAGGGTCCGCGCCCGCTTCTGCTGCGGCGTCACCCGGCACAAATCCCCAAAGGGACAGAACTGATTACACGCCGTGAAACCACCGATCCGGACCGGCGAGACGGCTATGCGGCAGGTCCGAATCTGCCCCACCCAATCCGCCGCCCGCACGCAGGCCTGATCCAGCAATCTCCCGAAAGTTTCCGACTCCAGCCAGTCCCCCGATTGCATGGGGTTTCCATCTTTCTTCAACTTGACCGAAATAAAGGACGCCCCCTCGCCGGGTTGAAGGGCACAGAAAGAATCCAGCGCGTCGAGGTTGAACACTCCGCGCATCCGGATTGGAGGGACAGGCGACTCGGGGTCGGATCTCCCGGAAGGACCCGGTCCGAAAAATTCGGCCTTTTTCTCAATCTTCTTGTGCAACGGAAAGAAAAAAGCGCCCGCAGGGTCCGCCAGCAGGTCGGAATTGTCCCGAAATGCCACCAGATAAAGCGGCAACTGCAACGCCAGCCCTTCCCACACCTCCTGGAGATCCAGTTTCTTCTCACTGCTCTTGAAATCCAGAATTCGAACCTGCCAGCCCCCTCGGGAATTTCGGGCCAGATCCACCCGGTCCATCCGGCCTCGAAGGCGCAGCTTTTCTTCCCCCAGATCCAGTTCCAACGCCTTGCAGACCGAATCGTCCATTCCAAACCCGAATTCCGCCGCCACCTGGGCGAAACGACTCGCCTGCCCTTCCGCGATGCAGGTTTTCAGAACCTCGCCCAGTTGCCGCCGGGCGCGGGCGCTGAAAAACGCCACCCGCTCGCCCCGCTGGGCCGCCCGGTCCAGGTGGCGCCGGTTGTCCGGGTCTTCAATCGCCCGGTCGAGCGCCTCGAACACCGCATCCTCCGGAACCCGTTCCCAATTCAGGAGGTTCGCATTGAAACCACAACGGCGCAGGGACTCGGGAACCGGTTCCCCAAACTTCTGGGCCAACACCTTGAAAACCTGCTCCAGAATCGCGTGGTGAAAATCCCCCAGGTCTCGCGGCTGAAGTTCAAACTCCTCGCGTTCCTTCAGACGCAGCTGGTATTCGGCGTAGTACTTGAACGGACACAGGGCGTACTTCTCAAGGCGGGAAACCGTCATCAATTCCGTGTCCGGATGGCCCAGACGCCCCCGGACCCACGCTTCCAACGATTCGGAACGCCCCACCAGAGCCGCCCTCCGGACGCGGTTGAGAGAATCCGACAGGCCCGTCTCCCGTTCGAGCAGCCATTCCAGTTCTCTCCACCCCGCCTCCGGCGTCTCGTCCGCGGTCCCTCCCCCTTTTCGCCGCATCACCCCTTCGAACGCCTGAGCGGGCCGCTCGACCGACTCGAGATCCTCCTGAAGCCAGGCAGAACCAATCCGGCAGAATTGTACCGGGGGTTCGCAACAGGCGCCCGCCTCACGGAACACCCGGATAAACCCGGAAGGCGCCAGCGCCTTGCCCCGCTCGTCGGCCAGGGCGTAACTGGCCCAGACCTTCTGCGACGCGCGCGTCAGGGCGACATACCCCAGATACCGTTCCTGGAACAACCGCACCTGCGAGACAGGCGCCAGTTCCATCCCCGCCTTTTCGGCCAGGAGATGGCGGTCGGAATCGGAGAGAATCACGTCCGGCGGGATAACTTTGGGAAAGAGATGCTCATTCAACCCGAGGACAAACTGCGCGCGGACCTCCGGCTGCCGCGACCGCTCGACCGTCCCGATCAACACCTGATCGAGCGCCGGGGGGGCGATTCCAAGCGTCAGACTCTCCAGCCCCGTCTCCAACGTCGCCACCCGGTCGGACAGGGCAAGCGTTTCCCGGTCCAGACTGCGCTCCATCTCGCTCAGCAGTCCCAGCACCGCATCCCAGACCTGTTCGTGTTCCTCCGCCAGATCGAGATTCCCTTGCGCCCGGGCCTGACGGACCCAGTCCTCCATGACGGCGCCGCAGTTCAAGGTGGTCAACAGTTCCACCAGCGCCCGCACAAACGGGCGGGCATTCCCCTGCGCCCCTTCGGCATCGTCACGCAAGGCGCTCTGTAACTGGACAAGCGGCGCCAGGGCACGTCGGCGGACCTCCGCCAATTCCAACGATTCGCTCTCTTTCATCTTTCGGTTCCGGGAAGACGCCGCCCGCTCGGGCATCGGTTTATCCGAGGAAATCCATTGGGCCATCCCGCGCCAGCCAAATTCATGGACCAGATTCTCAATCCGGTCGGCCTCATCCCGGCTCAATGGAGCAAAATCCGTCTTCAGATACCGCACCACATCCTCGGCGGCCCACCGACCGGTCAGCACGCGCAGGGCCGAACGGATCAATTCGACAAGCGGATGGTGCCCCATCCCCCGGCGCCGATCCAGAAAGAATGGAACCTCATGGCGGACAAACGCGGACCGGATCAACGCCTCGTACGGATCGAGATCGCGGACCGTCACGGCTATGTCGCGAAAGCGATACCCCTCAACCCGACACAACCGGCGGATGGCCCGAACCGCCCCCTCCACCTCGACCCGGCGGGAAGCCGCTTCGACACACATCAGAGAGGGTAATACGTCAGGCAACCCCTCCAATGGTTCCGAAAGACTCGGGATCGCTTCTTTGTTCCCGACAGCCAGCATCGAACTGCGACACAGTCGGGTTTCCAACTGGACCAACGCCGGAACCGATGAAAAACGCGTGGGATGCTTCTCCCCCGGCAGGCACACCGGTTCTTCCACCTCGATCCCGGTGTCCAGAGCCAATGCCAGAAGACGCCGATAGGTTTCCTCGTTCTGAGCGAAAAGACGCGTCGAATCGCCTCCTCCCTCCCCTGCTCCCGTCTCCGATGGGTCCAGGAGCAGCGAAACCCGTACCCGCGCCGCCTTCTTCAGAATCGCCTCCATCACCCGCAATTCCTGCGGCATGAAAGAAGAAAAGCCATCCACCCAGACTTCCGACTGGGCCAGCAGGCTCGACTGTTCAATACGGACGGCCAGTTCGTTCAGGAAATGGTCGGGATTGCCGAACTGCTCGCCGAGCCGCTTTTCCCAGGCACGCCCGATAAGCGCGAGGTCGTGCAGTTTCCGCGCCAGCAGCGACTCGCCCAGCCCCGCCGCTTCCAGATCGGCCAACCGCCCCTGAAGCGAATCCATCGAGTGGCGGAACTGGGCCAGTTCGGTGAAGGTCCGGGCCAGTCGGGCAATAAACCCGCTCTCGCGGGCGGATTGCGCGAAAATCTGCAACGCATCGCGATGCTCCGCCACCAGGGCGCGCAGGAGCATCTGGCGGCCCTGCTCGCTCAGAAGGTCATAAGCCGCGCCTCCGGTCTCGCTCAACACCAGATGAGCCAGCCGCTTAAATGACACCACTTGCGCGCGGGCAAAACCCCGGATACCGGGTTCGCGCAGAAGGGCCGCCTCGGCCTGCGCGGTGGCCTGCTCGGGCAGGAGAAACCACAGAGACGGGCGTACCGGACGCGGATCCTGACGCAACCGCGCCACCAGGTCCTGCTGGCACCGAAAGGTTTTGCCGCTGCCGGCCCGGCCCAGATAAAATTGCAGACTCATGGTGTCCCTCCCGGCTTTCAGTCATAACACGAGCCGCCCAGCCCGGCAATCCCTGTTTCGCCCCTCCGTCGTTTCCGAGAAAAGAATTGACTTCCCCCGGCGCTTGGTTCATATCTTCAATGGGCTATATTGCCTGTTCTGAAGGAAGGAAACACCCGTGCCGAGCGCTCCGACAGCCCTCCCGTTCCTGCGTATCCAACCCCAGAAGGGCTGGATCAAACTGAATCTGGCGGAAATGTGGCAGAATCGTGAACTGCTCTATTTTCTGTCGTTGCGCGACATCACGGTCAAGTACAAGCAGACCCTCCTGGGCATCTCGTGGGCCATCTTCAACCCGATCCTGAACACCTTCATCTTCACCATCATTTTCGGCAAGGTCTCCAAACTCCCTTCCGACGGACTGCCCTATCCCGTCTTTTACATGGCGGGACTGATTGTCTGGAAATACTTCGCCGACTCGCTCACCGGCGTCAGCAACAGCATGGTGGGCGCCAGCCACCTGCTCACCAAGATCTATTTCCCGCGCCTCTTCATCCCCCTCAGTATCTGTATCGCGTACCTGATCGATCTTCTCATCGCATTCCTGCTCATCCTGATCCTCATGACCTGGTACCACCTGGTTCCAGCCGTCACGATCCTCCTGCTGCCCGTCCTGGTCCTGATCGCCATGGGAACGGCCCTGGGGGTCGGTCTGTTCTTCGCCGCACTCAACGTCCGTTTCCGGGACGTCAAGATGCTCGTGCCGTTCCTGGTTCAGATCTGGATGTACGGTTCGGTCATTTTTCCCTTCAGCCGATTGCCGGAACGCTGGGGTGAATGGCGGTATCTGTGGGGCCTGAATCCCATGGCCGGGATCGTCGAGGGATTCCGCTGGTGTCTGTTGCACAACTCGATGCTCAGCAAGGAACCGCCCCTGATTCTGCTGGCAATCGGAATTCCAGTCATGGGCCTCTTCCTCCTGGGCGGCCTGTTCTACTTCCGCCGGGTAGAAAACCAGTTCGCGGATATCGTTTAAGTCATGGATTCACAGAAACGGTCCAACATGGGAAATGACATTGCCATACACATCGAGGGATTAGGGAAACAGTACCAGCTGGGCGAGGGACTGGACCTGAGTCGGACCTTCCGTGAGACCGTCATGGACCTGCCCCGCATCCTGGGCAACACTCTGCGCAGCTCGGCGAAAAAAGTTCAGGCCAAATTCAAAAACGACCGATCCGACACCTCGCACTTCTGGGCCCTGCGCGACATCAATCTGGACATCAAGCGGGGCGAAGTGACCGGAGTCATCGGCCGCAACGGCGCCGGGAAGTCCACCCTCTTCAAGGTCCTCTCGCGCATCACCACCCCCTCGGCCGGGTTTGTCGATATCTATGGCCGGGTCGGCGCCCTGCTCGAAGTCGGAACCGGTTTTCACCAGGAACTCACCGGACGCGAGAACATCTACCTGAACGGCGTGATCCTGGGGATGCGCAAGGCGGAGATTGACGAGCAATTCGACAAGATCGTCGCCTTCTCGGAAACCGAAAAATTCCTCGATACGCCCGTCAAGCGCTACTCGAGCGGGATGCGGGTCCGCCTGGGGTTTGCCGTCGCGGCCCACCTCGCCGTGGATATCCTGATCGTGGATGAGGTCCTGTCCGTCGGCGACGCGTCTTTCCGCGAGAAAAGCATGAGCCGCATGGAAAGTGTCTCGAACGAAGGCAAGACCGTTCTGTTCGTCTCCCACAACATGTCGGCCATCCGCAGCCTCTGCAAGCGCGTCATCCTGCTCGACAAGGGACAGGTCGTACTCGACGGACCAACGGAAGAGGTGATCTCGACCTACCTGGACAAGCATTTTGCCAGCCACGGGGAACAGGTCTGGCCCACCCTCGAAGAAGCGCCCGGAGACGACGTCGTCCGGCTCCGGAGCGTCCGCCTGCTCGATCCCGCCACCCGCCAGACCGAGGTGGATTTTTCCTGCAATCAACCCCTGGACCTGGAAATCGAGTATGAGGTTCTGAAACCGGACCTTCTGACGTCTCAGTTTCAGATCCGGGACCTGTCCGGCAACGTACTCTTTTTCGCCGGAGAGTTTCAGGACCTCGCCTGGAAAGACCGGGAACACCCGGTCGGGACTCACCGCGCCGTGTGCCACCTCCCCGCAAATTTCTTTACCGACGGTTCCTACACGATTGATGTCAACATTCTGAGTGTCCCCCACCTGATCCGCGCCACCCAGTTGGACGCCCTTTCCTTCCGCGTCAACGACGACTACTCGCTCACCGGCGCGCGCGGGTACCGGACCGACTCGAACTGGCCCACCGTGGCCATCCGACCCAAGTTCGAGTACAGCCTCTACCACAACGGAACGCCGGTGAACCGGTAAACCTTGCAAACTGCAATTGTGTGTCCCAGCCCCGGCTTTCCTCATAGGCGGGCGAGACGCCCGCCCTCCCATGAAACGCCCTTTTTATAGGGAGAAAGCGGTTCCCGGGA
>DAOPYU010000004.1:0-29581 GCA_035353095.1 Candidatus Sumerlaeota bacterium
GACTGATCTTATCCTTTTCGATTCCTGCGCTCTGGACGTGTTTTTCGACCAGTTGCTCGACCCCGCGGGTGGAAATGCGCCGTCCAAACTTGTTTACGAAAACCGCCTGTTCGCCTTCGGCGCACACCCAGGCCCGGCTTACGAGCCAGTCCCGGATGGCGTGGATCACGATCTCATTTAGCGGTACGATTCGCTCCTTGGAGCCTTTTCCCAGAACGCGTGCCGCCTGACTTTCCAGGTCGCAGTCGCGCAGGTTGAGCCCTACCAGTTCGCTGAGCCGCAAGCCGGTGAACCCCAGGGTCACCAGAATCGCGTAGTCGCGTTTCACCAGGTGCGGATAGATTTTCGAGTGGCCTTCTTCCTGGGCGTTTTCGTCGAGTGTCGGCGCCTGAAACAGGCGCTTGAGTTCCGATTCGATCAGGAAGATCGGCAACCGTCTGGGGTTCTTGGGGTTGTGCAAATGCGTCGCCGGACTGCTTTCCAGAAATCCCTCGACCACGCAAAACTCGAAGAAGATCCGGATTGAAGCGATTGTGCGCGACAAGGTCGTGCTGCGGTACTGGAGATCCATCCGGAGATGTTCGAGATAAAACTTGATGTCATCCATCGAGACCGCATCCAGATAGACCACCGAGGCTTCCTTGCCGTGTCGCTGGAGCCAGAAGTCCGCGAAACGGTCAATGTCGTATCGGTAGGCCTGCCGGGTCCGGGGGGACAGGTTCTTCTGAGTTTCGAGGAAGGCGTCAAACTCGTAGAGGGCCTGGGAGAACTTGGTACGTTTGGTCATGGTTTTGCGCTCCTTCGGCAACTTCGTTAAATGCAAATTTAACGAAGTTGCCGAAGGAGCGCAAGCCTTTTTTGCCGGAAATTCAGGAACCGACAAAAAAGCCCCCTTCACAGGGGGCTCAATTGGGTTCAAGACCCTCAGTTTATCTTCACAAAGAACATGAGGAAATGCCTGCAAGGTCGTTTTCGCTCAAGGGATTACGCCGAGCGGTCGTTCCCGTTTTCCTTTTCGGAGAACTCACCCAATTTGTAAAGCGTGGCATAGTGTCCCTGCAGGTCGAGCAGGTCGGCATGGCGTCCCTGTTCCACCACTTTTCCTTCGTGCAGCACGATAATGTTGTCCGCGTGCATGATCGTACTGAGCCGATGGGCAATCACAATCACGGTGCGGTCTTTCATCAGGGGCTCGATGGCTTCCTGCACCACGGTTTCCGATTCCGTATCGAGCGAGGACGTCGCTTCGTCCAGAAGGAGAATATCGGGATTGCGGTAGAAGGCACGGGCGATCGCAACCCGCTGGCGCTGTCCCCCGCTCAAAGTGGAACCGGCAGGCCCCACCACGGTGTCGTAGCCGTTTTCCAGAGCCGAGATGAACTCATGGGCGTTGGCGATTCGTGCCGCTTCCATGACTCGGTCCCTATTCATATTGGGCGCGCCATAGGCAATGTTATTCGCCACGGTGTCGTCGAACAGGATGGTTTCCTGCGTCACGATCCCGAAGTGCGAGCGGAGATCTTTTCTCCGGAAAGTCCGGACGTCGTAGCCATCGAGTTCGATCACCCCGTCGTTCGGGTCGTAGAGGCGCAGAAGCAGGTTGGCCAGGGTGGTTTTGCCCGATCCGCTGCGCCCGACGATGGCCGTGACAGTCCCCTTGCAGAATTCCAGCGATACGTTGTCCAGTACGAGTTTTTCGCCGTACGAGAAGGTCACGTTGCGCACCGCGATTCCCTGCTCGACATGATCGAACTGAGGGGTCTCGACCCCTTCTTCCGGGTCCAGCACCGTCGCCTGCAGGGCCATCATTTCCTGAATCCGCTCGCAGCTGACCACGCCCAGTTGCCAGTTCACGTTCACGCGCGAGATGCGCTTGATCGGGGTATAAAACAACGCGAGGGTTCCCACGTAGATGATGAAATTACTCGGGTCCATGGTGCCCCGGATGGCCACCAGCCCTCCCCACATCAGGATGGCGGCCATTCCCAGAGCCGCCAGAATTTCCATGATCGGGGAAGCCGCAAACTTGGCCACCCGCTGTTTCATCTGGTAATGGAAAACCCGGTCATTGTGCCGGTTAAAGCGCTGGCACTCGATGTCTTCCGTGGCCAGCGCCTTGATCAGGCGGACATTGCCGAGCGATTCGTTCATGGCGGCCGAAAGGACGTCGCGCTTGCTTTTCTGCTTGCGCGATGTCCGTTTGATCAGATGGGCGAACCATCCCAGCACGATAAACAGGGGGAGGACGAGGAAGAACACGATCCCCGTCATGCTCGGGCTGAGAATCATCAGGATCGAGAAAAGGAAAATCAGGCGCACCGATTGGTCCAGGGCGTTCTTGACCATCACATCGAAGACGGTCCCGATGGTTTCCACATCGTTGGTAATCCGGCTCATCAGGAAACCCACCGACCGTTCGGTGAAAAACCGCATGTCCTGTTCGAGAATGTGCCGGAAAATGTCATTCTTCAAGTCAATCACGGAACGGAAAAGGATGTAGGAAATGTTGTACTTGAATCCGTACTCGAAAATCCCGAAGAGAATCGCATTGATGACCAGAAAGGCGCCAATCCATCGCAGGCACCGGGTTTTCTCCTTGTTGGCATAACGGTAAAGCGACTGGGGCGGATTCGTCTTGAATTCGTACGGGAAAACCGCCCTGAGCACATTGCGGTTTGCCCGAACCATCTGCCCCTCGGTGAAATTCTTCCCGATTTCCGTCAGGCTGGATTCGAGGCGGCTGCGCCGGGCCTGTTTTTTCTGATCGGGAGACAGATTGACATCCCCGTCTATTTCCGCAAATCGTCGGTTTTGTTCTTCCTTGATGTCATTGAGGCGCTTTTCCTCCAGTTTGCTCTCAGCAGTCTCTTTGTTTTCCGACGCGTCCTGGGGAAAGAGATAGTCGTTTATCAGATTTTCCAGTGCGCTGTCAGTAAGCACTGCCCGGGGGAAATGCTCCGACTTGTAGATAAATTCTTCCCCGTATTTCTGGCCGATAATCTGATTCAAGTCCTCCGTCAGTGTTTTCATCAGTTCCAGAGAGGGGGTGGTCTGGGTGGCATTGTTCTGGTAAGCGACGAGCGCCTCACTGGTCCGGGTTGTCAGGTTGGAGGAGAGGAACTTGGAAGTGGGATTCTCGATTTGCAGCAGTCCGACCAGTTCCCGGGGACGTTCAAACTCTCCGGGCGTAAAGAACGAAGACCCAAACGTCAGCATCTTGACTTTGTCTTCGATGGGGTAATACAGGCTCTTGCGCTTGAGGTCCAACCGGGCGACCCAGTCGGTCTGGGCTTTCTTCCGGAGGTCCTCGATCTTTTTTTTATGGTCCAGGACCCCCTTGTCAACCATCTCTTCGCGCTCTTTATAGTTGACCTGGCCGAAAAGCACATCGAGCGCCGGCTTGGTCAGGACAATGTTGTACGTCCCCAGAAAGGAACTGACCACCATGCACACCATCGCAAAAACGATGCGTCCGATGTGGGGTTTGAAGTATTTTAGGATCGGTGCAAAGAACATATGTGAACGGTTTCTCTATAAATGCGCTCAGGATGCCTGCCTGGAAAACCAGAATTTCACGATGGCATTTTAAGCAGGTTCTTCAGGCCCTTTCGGCCTGGGGTCACACCGCCTATATGGCACAAGCCCCCCAAGGACACAAGAAAATACGACCATCGGACCTTTCAGGCAAAACTCCACCTCTCCCCTTTTCAGAGGGCGCCCATTTGTCGGAATTTCCTCACAGAGGCCTGGTAATTATAGGGATATGATTCCCCTGTTGAGGATTTGCGCGAGGGTTTGACGCCCTCTCTCCGCCTCCTCCGGTATTGCTCGAAATTCCTCTCTATTTGCTCGAGCCGCCGCTGCGCAGGAATTCGTCAATGGCCATGGCAGCCTTGCGGCCCGCACCCATCGCCAGAATCACCGTGGCGGCGCCCGTCACAATATCCCCCCCGGCGTAAACGGCCGTCTTGCTCGTTTTGCCCGATTCGTCGTGGGTGATGATGTTGCCCCACTTGTTGAGGGCGATGTCCTTCGCCGTGCGGAAGAGCAGTTTATTCGACCCCGATCCGATGGCGTTGATGACCACATCGCACGGGATCACCTCTTCCTTTCCTTCCACGGCCACCGGCCGACGGCGGCCCGAGTCGTCCGGTTCGCCCAGTTCCATCACCTGACAGCGCAGAGCGGTCACCCATCCGCCGTCATCGCCCAGAATTTCCATGGGGGCGCGCAGGAAGCGGAACTGAATCCCTTCCTGTTCGGCATGTTCCACCTCTTCTTTTCGGGCCGGCACCTCGGAGGCTGTCCGGCGATACACGATCGAAACATTCTCCGCTCCCAGGCGCAGAGCGGTACGGGCGGCATCCATGGCGGTGTTTCCTGCGCCCAGAACCGCGACGTTCTTTCCAATGATAATGGGCGTGTTGGCGTCCTGGAAACTGTAGGCTTCCATCAGGTTGGAACGGGTCAGGTACTCGTTAGCCGAGAAAACGCCACAGAGGTTTTCTCCAGGGATGTTGAGGAACTTGGGCAACCCGGCGCCTGTTCCAATGAAAATGGCGTCAAACCCCTGATTGAACAGTTCATCAATGGTGGACAGAAGTCCCACCACGTAGTTGTTGCGGATCTCGACCCCCATTTCGGCGAGTTGCTGGATTTCCTCGCTCACAATCCGCTTGGGCAGACGGAATTCGGGAATTCCATAGACCAGCACCCCTCCGGGTTTGTGGAGCGCTTCGAGCACGGTGACTTTGTGTCCACGTTGCGCCAGTTCTCCCGCGCAGGTCAACCCCGACGGACCGGCGCCGATAATCGCCACCTTTTTACCCGTGGGAGCCGTTTTCTCACGCTGATTCTTGTGGCCGTGTGCCGAGGCGTAATCCGCGACAAACCGCTCCAGACGTCCCACCGCCACGGGTTCACCCTTGACCCCCAGCACGCACTGTCCCTCACATTGTTCTTCCTGAGGACAGACCCGGCCACAAATGGCGGGCAGGGAATTGGTTCCTTTTACCAGGTCATAGGCCTCCAGGTACTGGCCTTCCGCCACTTTGGCCACAAATGCGGGGATATTGACTTCCACCGGACATCCCCCGACACACTTGGGCTTCTTGCATTGGATGCAGCGGCTGGCTTCCAGTCGCGCCTGTTCCTCACTGTAACCCAGGGCCACCTCACGGAACGTGGTTTTGCGCAATTCAAGATCCAGAGTCGGCATGCTCTGGCGAGGGGTTTTCTCTTTGGCCATCTTGTTTCTCGATCTCCTTTGAACGATCAAACGTCAAACTTTCCCTTCTCTGTCCCTGAATTGAATTCATCTGGGATGGAACAGAGACTCTTCTCAATTTACGATGCACAGAAGCAAGACGCAAATGGATTCTTCTGCGTTTTTCGAGCAGACGGCAAAAAATCTCCCGTTAACTCCAGGATTCACAGGTGTTCAGAACCCGGAATCTTCTCTTTGACTGAACGGATCGAAACAGATTAGGATACGAATCGGACAGACTGTTCTTGCGGAGAATTCCATGCGACTGTGGTCCCTCCATCCCCGATACCTCGATCCCCAGGGACTTGTGGCGCTCTGGCGCGAGGCCCTGTTGGCGCAGAAAGTCCTGCGGGGTGAAACCCACGGATACCGCCACCACCCCCAGCTGATCCGGTTCCAGGAAACGGAAAACCCATTGGCTGCCATTGCGACCTATCTGGCGTTTGTTCAGGAAGAAGCCACCCGACGCGGGTATTCGTTTCAACTCACAAAAATTCATTCGGAGCGAACGAATCTCGGGATCGCCGTAACGGCGGGGCAATTGGACTATGAATGGAACCATCTGCTTGCGAAACTCCGCCAACGCGCTCCGGACCGGTTCCGGGAATTGCGGGAAATCCGCTCTCCCCTCCCCCACCCCTTATTTTTCAAGGTAACCGGAGAGATTGCGAATTGGGAACGCATCTGAAGAGCCGGGGTGTTCTTCTCTGGAAAAGTGTATCACCGGAAAAGGATGATTCAATTTATCTTTAACAATATCAATTATTTGCGCTCTGAATCGGCGATCATCTTCCGGACCAGGTTTACATACCGTTCTTCCATCGTGGGCCAGGCAATGTCTGCATAGGTTCGCAGCGCGTTTTCCGCCTGTGACTTTTGACGTTCCGGATTCGCGCAGAGGGTCAGGACTTGATTCGCCAGATCGGACGGATTCCCGGCTTCGAAGTAGGTGACACTTTCATCGTCAAAAATCGCGGTGATAGAGGGTAACCGCGATGCAACAACTGGAGCCCCCATCGCAACGTATTCGAACGACTTGGTGGAAAGGGCGATATCCATGAACGAATCGCTGAGGTACGGCACAATCCCCATATCCGAGTTGGCGATCACCTGAGCGATGGTTCCCAGCGGCACATAGTATTCCAGAAAGACATGTCCCTTTAATCCATGCTCCTCAACGATTCGCTCCAGTTCCCGGGTGTATTCCGTCGGGAATCTCAATCCATAAATATGAAAGGTGCTCTCGGGCAGTTGTTTGTAGATCAGAGCAAATGCCTGAATCGCCACATGAATACCGAAACGATGCGCCACCGTCCCATGATACAAAAGGCGAACCTTGCGGTCGAATTGCTGGAATTCCCGAGGGGTCCTCTGGAAAATATGATGGTCGGCTGAATTGAGGACCAGTGTGATTTTTTCTTTCGGGACACCTCGCTGGAGCAAACAATTCTGAAATCCGACACTGGTCGTAATCAGCCGATTGGCTAACCGCTGTGAAAGTTTCTCGACCAGACGGACAAGCGGCAGCAGGAGGGCCGATGAACGCTTTCCCCATTTGGACGCATAGAGTTCCACCATCAGGTCGTGGAGATCGAGAAGAATAGGCACCCCCCGTATTTTCTGCCATAACCCAGCCCAAACCAGGTAATCGGGCATATTGTGGAACTGGATCAACTGGTACGGGGTGCGCGCAGAGTGGCGCTGAAGCGCCCAGAAACTCTGAACCAGAAAAATCAAAGAAAACCAGAGATAGGGAAGAATGCTCTCCTTCTCACGCAGCCGGGTGATTCGATATGCGGTCACGTTGCCCCGTTGTTCGACCGGCTCTTCTTTCTCGCCACGGATACAGAAAACATCCACGGCAAAACCGTGTCGCTCGAGCGCTTCAGCTTCGCGGCGGACTCGTGGATCGTGTGGATAATGAGAGAGAACCACCATGGCGACGCGTTGCACGTTAAATCCTCCCCTCATCTTGACATTTCACACTATCGTTCGCGCCTCTCCTAATCAAGCAATTTCATGGGATACACAACGATTCCTGCGACGATTCTTGTTGAATGGGATCTCGCTTTCTGCGACAAATTGTACATGCGATGTCGAGGATGCTTCCTGCAGAAAAGGCAGGGATATTCGAAATTCGCAAATTGTTGATTCTCTTCGCTCACTAAGCGAACACAAGAAGATCCACGGATCAAGGAGATCCTGTACGATGATGCGCAAGTATCTGCGGTTTCTTTGGGGTCTCAGAAAGTTTATTCAGGAACGTTCCACCCCGGAAGAAGCAATCGCTCTGGCCAAAGAGAAAGTCAGAGACCGGATTCAGCACAGGGAAGAAAACTTTCTGAATTTTGTCGAGCGCGGGGTGTATGGGAATCCCAACAGTCCGTATCTCCGGCTTCTGCAACCCAGAAAAATCGCACTTCAGGATATCCAGAAACGCGTGGGGACAGATGGACTCGAACCGACTCTCGATTTCCTGCGCCAGGAGGGGGTTTATTATACCGTCGCAGAATACAAGGGGATGCAGGATGTCGTGCGGAACGGATTGAAATTCCGGGCGAAGGAAAGCGAATTCGACAACCCCTTCCTCTCCGCCGCCTACGAAGTCCGCAGTGGGGCCACCCGGAGCGCGGGTACCCGAATCCGCATCGATTTCGATTATCTGATCCAGCGGTCGCTCTATGACGCTCTCCTGCTGAGCACCCACAATGCCCTGACCAGCCCGATCGCCAATTGGTTCCCGATTTTTCCGGGGGCTCCGGGGATCAATTCTTCCCTGCGTTTCTGCCGCATCGGAAATCCCCCGAAAAAATGGTTTTCCCAGGTGGATCGCAACCACCTCAAACTCAACTGGGAAAGGCGGTTCGGGACGAATTACATCATCTATATGACCCGTCTTTTCGGAGCGGCGGTTCAAAAGCCCGAGTATGTCAGTCTGAACGACGCCAGTCTTGTCGCCCAATGGGCCGCCGCCGCCCTGAACGAAAGCGAGCATTGTGTCGTTTACACGTTTGCCAGTTCCGCCGTGCGCGTCTGTATGGCCGCCCGTGAGCATAACCTCAATATCAAGGGCGCCATTTTTCTCGTCACGGGCGAACCGCTGACCGAAACCAAGAGAAGAGAGATTGAATCTACCGGCGCACGTGCCGTGCCTGTCTATGGGATTTCCGAGGCGGGGGTTATCGCGGCCGGATGCGATCAACCGCATTCCATTCCCGATCATTGCCATGTTTACAAGGACAGTATTGCGATCACCAAGCACCAGCGGATTTTCCCCGCCGGGGATGATGCCCAGATTGAAACTCTCCTGTTCACTTCTCTTCTGTATGAATCGCCCAAAATTCTCATCAACATCGAAATGGGGGACACCGGGACACTCACTTCCGGTTCCTGTCCCTGTCAGATGGGAGAACTCGGATTCGACCTGCAGATCCACACCATTGGCAGCTTCGAGAAACTCACGGGAGAAGGCGTCACATTTGTCAACACGGATTTTGTTCATATCATCGAGGAGGTGCTTCCGCGTCAATTCGGCGGGGAAAGTACCGACTACCAGATCGTCGAGGAAGAAGACAGTACCGGCATCACGCATTTGAATCTCCTGGTCAGTCCTCGTGTTCGCGACGTGGACGAACAATCCGTCGTTCAGGTTTTCCTGCGCCACTTGCTGCATTCCGACGAAACGCCCGGTTCCTGGGCACGCTCGGGCAGTCAGATGTGGAGCCATGTCGGAACCGTCCGTGTAAAGCGAGAATACCCGATACCGACCAAGAGAGCCAAAATTCTTCCCTTTCATGTGGTGCGGAATCTCGAAAAGATGAAAGCGTCCAAGGATTCCTGATTGATCCGGGAAACAGATCCGGATCATGTAACAATGCACATTTGTGAAGAAAAAAACGCGACGGATCGGCCAAAACCAGGGAGGGTGGAACAATGGGATTTCCAGTACAGCGGTTGAGAAGATTGCGCCAGACGGACAGTTTGCGCCGCATGGTGACGGAAACAAAAATCAGCACGGACGATTTTATTCTGCCGTTTTTCGTGGTGCATGGGAGCGGGATCAAGGAGGAAATCGAAGTTCTTCCCGGAAACTATCACTTGTCCGTGGATAAACTGGTGGACGAAGTCAAGGAGGCCCGGGATCTGGGCATTCCGGCCATTCTGCTTTTCGGCCTGCCCCAGGAAAAGAACCCGGCGGCGTCCGAGGCCTATTGCAGCAACGGAGTTGTTCAACAGGCCATCCGGGTCCTGAAACGCGAGGTCCCCGATATCACGGTCATTACCGATGTCTGTCTGTGTGAATACACCGAACACGGGCATTGCGGGATTGTCGAGAACGGCTATCTGCTCAATGATGCCTCTCTGGAACTGATTGAGAAGACGACCCTGTCTCATGCCGAAGCGGGAGTTGACATGGTGGCTCCGGCCGCCATGCTTGACGGACAGATTGCGCGAATGCGCACCGCTCTCGACGCGCATGATTTCCAGAACGTCTGCATCATGGGGTATTCCGCCAAGTTTGCCTCCAAACTCTACGATCCCTTTTTCAAAGGCGGAACAAAGTCGGCCGTTTCTTTCGGCGATAAACGGTCGCACCAGATGAATTTTGCCAATTCGGATGAAGCGATGCGTGAAATCGCATTGGATATTGAGGAAGGGGCCGATATCGTCATGGTCAAACCCGGCATTTTCTACCTCGATATTGTTTACCGGGCCAAGCAGACATTTGGAATGCCCCTGGCGGTCTATAACGTCAGCGGGGAATACGCCATGATCAAGTCCGCCGACGCGATGGGTCGGATCAACGGCCCGGCCATCATGATGGAACTGCTCACCTCCTACAAGAGGGCGGGGGCGGATCTGATCATCACCTATTTCGCCAAGGAAGCCGCCCGGTTGCTCAAGAATCAAGAGCGATAACCCGGTCCTGCCAGCGCCCCCTGGAGTGGGGACACTGACTTATATTCACGATCGAACGGATTCCAGGAATGCCTGACGATAAGACGGACATTTTGTTTCTACATGTTCCGAAGTTGCACAGCTATTATCGCCCGCTCGGCGACTATATGTTCATTCTTTACATCCCGGTTGGCTTGCTGGGGGTAGCCGATCAACTCGACAAGAACGGTTTCAAGACCCGGATCGTTCATCTTGGAATCGAACGCGAAAAACGGGGGAAAATCGATCTCGCCCGAATACTTGAAGATTACAAGCCGAAGGTTGTGGCATTGGACCTCCACTGGCATTTCCAGTCGTACGATGCGATTCAGGTGGCGGAGTCTATCAAGAAACTCAATCCCGACATGCCGGTTCTGCTCGGAGGGCTGACGGCCTCCTGCTTTGCGGAAGAAATCATGGAACGCCACGCGTGCATTGATTATATCATTCGCGGGGAAGCCGAAGTGCCGTGCGTGGATTTCATGCGGGAGTTCCAGGGGGAACGGGATTTTTCGAAAGTTCCCAATCTGGTATTCCGGGACGCGGGACAAACGCAGATGAACGACGTTTCGTTTGTCGCGGACGAAAATATCCTCAGCGCCACCGACTACACGAATTTTTCGTTTATCGAAGATTCTCCGAAATACGTCGAGATGTTGTGTTCCTGGATGACCATCGAAGGTCTTTCTCAGAAGTCTCAGGCCTTTCTGCTCCGTGAGGAAAAGGGCTATCCTGTCATTATCGGCCGGGGGTGTGTGAACAACTGTTATTACTGCGGCGGCAGTCAAGCCGCCCAGAAAAAGGTCGTGAACCGGAAAGGGATCAGCTTCCGATCCGTACCGGCTATTCTGGAATCAATTCGCGACATCGAACAGGCCGGGTTCGATTTTGCGATGATCGAGTTTGACCCTCTGCCCACTCAGAACGCGGACCGTTTTTATCGGCAGCTATTCAGTGAGATAAAATCCATGAAGACCCGCCTGAATTTTCTTGTGGAGAGATGGCGGTTGCCTTCCGATGATTTTTTGCAGTCCTTCAAGGATTGTCTGGGAGAGGATTCGCGGATCCATATTGCGCTGAACAGCCAGAACAAGGAAGTGCGCCGCAAAACGGCGATGGACTTCTTTGACAATGAGGAACTCGAGGAATGCCTTGAACGAATCGAGAAGAAAAACGTCAAATGCACCCTTTTCTTTACGTTCGGGATGCCGGAAGAAACACACCGGGACCTCATAGAAATGATCCAGTACCAGAAGGCGCTGAAAAAGCGCTTTAAAAGCCTGAGCATTAAGACCTGGATGATTGAAATTGAACCGGGAAGTTGTCTTTCTCAGTTTCCGGAGAAATTCAATGTCGTCCCGGAACGAATCACTTTCGCGGATTACTACAACTACCACGGGATTCCGGAGCGGAACCATTTCGAGGCATTGGGGTACATCCGGAAAGGCTGCATGAGCGAATCGCAACTGATTCGCTTCCGGTGTTTTTACATGTGTCCGCTTTTCAAACTGAAATATCTGGCCCCTTTCTTTTGTATTTCGCTTGTTTTGGCCAGAAAATTGGGGTTCTATCGAATCCTGAACTGGGTTATGGACAGAGTGCGCCCCGGAAAATAATCGAAGTCGGAATGCGTTCTCCTTTCTCGGAGGAATCAGGACAAAAGAATCTTCGGACAGGAAATGGGACCGGATGAACCTGCGTTCCTTTATCCAGACACTCGATGAACAAGGGGAACTCCAGCGGGTTTCCCAACCGGTGGACTGGAAGTATGAGATCGGTCGCATCACCCGGCAATCTCAGGGAAGGTCTTCCTGTCCCGCGCTGCTTTTTGAGAATATCAACGGCTATGCCGGTTTCAGTCTCTTGAGCAATGGCCTGGGGACTTTTCACCGGATTGCGTTGGCTCTGGGTCTCGATCCGAAGGCCTCTTATTCCGAATTGGTTGAAGTTGTCCGATCCCGCTTTCACACACCGATTCCTCCCCTTCTGGTTCCAGCCGATGATACATCCTACGCGGTGACGACCGGAGAGGATGTGGATCTGGAGACTCTGCCGGTACCGTGGTGGCATCCCCAGGACGGTGGGCGCTATATGGGAACCTGGCATACGAACATCACCCGGGATCCGGTCCGTAACACCCGCAATGTCGGCGTCTATCGGATGCAGTTGCTCAACAAACGGGAAACGGCGGTCAGTGTCTCGCCAGGCGGTCATCTGAAAACGCATTTTCTGGGTGCGGAATCCCGGAATCGCCCCCTGGAAATGGCTGTTGCGATCGGGACGGGAGAGGAAGTGGTCATCGCCGGTGCGGCGGCTGCGTCCGCGGATGTGGATGAGTACGCCCTGGCTGGTGGCCTTTTGCAGAAACCGTTGAAACTGATGAAATGCCGAACGGTTGATCTGGAAGTTCCCGTGGATTCCGAAATCGTCCTGGAAGGTGAATTATTGCCCCATCGCCGGGTCGAGGAAGGCCCTTTCTTCGATTATTGCGGGGTGGCCAGGGGCGATTCCCAAGGTCTGTTGTTTCGGGTTTCCTGTCTGATGGTCCGGGAAAATGCGGTCTTTCGAGGCGCCGCTGTCGGGGCGCCCGGAGCCGAAGACCATCTCCTGATCGCGTTACTGGCCAGCGCGGGCTATCTCGATTTTCATGGATCGCGTCTTCGTCAGCGTGTTCAGAACCTGTTTTTGCGGCACCGGATGTTTCGCGCTGTTCAATTTCTGGGGCGGCATGGGGGTAAACTCAAAAACTGGTTTTCTCTTTGATTCTCCTCCCAGAATTCCCTTATGTCCCCGCATTCCCGTAAAGGGGGAAGGGCTCTCCTTTGAGATGCTTGGAGCGTGAGCATTTGTCTTGACCAAAGTGGGAAAGCGTGTAATTTTCTCCAACGGAAATGAAGCATGGATTTCACTCTTCCCTTCAACCATCTGGAACGGAGTAGCAGGATGATATCGGACCGATTCGAACGACTGACGGATTCTCTGAAACGGCATGGTTTGTCCCAGATCCTGGTGACCTCACCCTCTTCGATTTTTCATTTGACCGGTAAGTTTATCGAGCCGGGCGAACGAATGCTGACGCTGTATGTGAATACCTCAGGCGTCCGCCGCCTGTTCATCAATGCGCTTTTCCCCCTCGAAGGGGATCTGGGAGTTGAACTCTGCATCTTCAACGATCGGGAAGACCCCGTGACGTACCTCGCTCAGACCGTTTGTTCTCAAGAGCCCCTGGGGATCGAAAAGACCTGGCCCTGCCATTTCCTCCTCCGTCTCATGGAACTGTGTCCGGGACTCGAGTGCCGCAATGGATCGCGGGTTATTGACACGGTTCGCATGGTCAAGGATGCCGAGGAAATCGAATTGATGCGTCAGGCCTCGACGATCAACGACGCCGTGATGGGCGATCTGGCAGCGCTCCTGTCCGAAGAGCGGTCCGAGAAAGAATTCTGCCGTCTGATGGGCGATCTCTATGAAAAACGCGGCGCAGCCGGGTGTTCCTTCAGCCCGCTGATCTGTTTCGGTTCCGGCGCCGCCGAACCGCACCACGAATCCGATGGGACCCGGGTAAAGCGGGGGGACAGTATCATTCTGGATATCGGCGGGCTGGTCGGCCACTATTGTTCCGACATGACCCGGAGTTTCTTCTGGCGGGAGGTATCCGATCAGGGGCGTGAGGTGTACCAGACCGTTTTCGACGCCAATCAGGCAGCCATCGCGGCGGTTCGCCCGGGTACGCGGTTCTGCGATATTGACGCCGCCGCCCGCAATCTGATCCGCGAACGCGGCTATGGCGATTTTTTCACCCACCGGACCGGTCACAATATCGGAATTGATGTGCATGAATTTCCCGATGTGGGGGAAACCAACGAAATGCCCGTCGAGCCGGGGATGGTTTTCTCGATCGAACCCGGTATTTATCTGTCTGGAGTGCTCGGGGTTCGGATCGAAGATCTGGTGCTGGTGACGCAAGACGGGTGCGAAGTGTTGAACCGGTACCCGAGGGACTTGCGGGTGCTTTGATCCCGCTCGGGCGTCAGGCGGCGCTCAGCAGGCTTCCCAGCAGGATTTTCAAGCCGATTCCGATCAGGATGACGCCGCCGAGGATTTCCATCCCCTTGCCGAAGCGGGCGCCCACCCGGCTGCCCAGAAGCATCCCGAGGGTGGTCAGAGTCCCGGTGATCAGCCCGATGACAAGCGCCGGCTGGTAGATCGCTTCTCCCAGCATGGCCAGGCTGAGTCCCACTGCCAGAGCGTCAATGCTGGTCGCAACTGAAAGTATGACCAGCGACCAGCCGCGTGTGGGATCGGAGGTTTTTCCCTCGTCTTCGTCGTCCCCCCAGATCGCCTCATAGATTGCCTTTCCGCCTACAAACGCCAGAAGGCCAAAAGCCAGCCAGTGGTCCCAGGCGGCCACAAACTCCACGGCCACCCGCCCCAGATTCCAGCCGATTACCGGCATCAAAGCCTGAAACAAGCCGAAATGGAACCCGAAACGGAAAATCTGGCGCTTCGAAACCCGCTGGAGGGTAATGCTACAGGCCACCGCCACGGCGAACGCGTCCATGGAAAGTCCCACGGCGATGAGAATCAACTCATAAATCGTCAATGTATTTTGCCTTTCAATTCCAGGGAGCGACCTCCAGTCCGTCCGAAATGGTTCGGATTCGGAACCACGAGGCTTATATCAAAAAAACGCCGCAACGGCAATTCATCTTTGTCCTGAAAACCCTTGCAAAAGATTCCGGGAAAGCCGTAGATAAGGGCGGGGAAACAAGGAACCACGCCAAGGTTCAGACGCGATCCCCAAGGATATTTGTCTTCCGGACGTATTCCCTGCGAGCGTGGTGGAATTGGCAGACACGCAAGATTTAGGATCTTGTGCCATATGGCGTGCGGGTTCAAGTCCCGCCGCTCGCACCAGACGTTTGAAAACATGGGAGAGGATAATTCGGGGATTGTAGAGGTTTTGTTCTTTCATGCTACTCCTGCATGCCACATTACGGGATCGTTCATTATTTTTGTGGGGGGAATGCGCTCCGGAAGCCCCAACCGCTTCTTCCGGAAAACGGGGACGCCCCGCAAAAGTCCCGAAGCTTCAGCCGTTTCCCTATAACGCCGGTAGTGAGTTTCTGATTCAGACGGTTCGCCAGGTGGCTCCGGGCTTGGGGGGGACTCTGAAAGAAACGCGGGAAATGCCGATCTGGCTGCCGGCCCGAAACGGTTCTCCCATCCCTTCCTCCCCTCTTATTGCCGTGCCTTTCGACAGCGCGCAGGAACCAGAACTCACCCCATTTCTCATAACGGTTCAGGAACTGGATGGCGAAGCCATTGTTCATCTGTTGTGCGCGTGTGCGGGACGGGAATTGCTGGCCCCCGGTATCGTGGCTGGCGCGGACCTGACCTTTTGGACGTACGCCTTGCATCTTGCGGGTGCGTTGGTTCAGCGTCAGCAGTATCTCCCCTCCTTGCGCAAGGATGAAACAGGGTACCATGCCTGCTGGGAGCCGGTCTGTGTGGGAAACGATGCGGAACAGATGCGGGGCCTGGCCCGGCAGATGCCCGCCGTTGCCCGTGCGCTGGCGGGTCCCCTGCCGAAGAAGGGAAACAAGACGGTGACTTCCGTACCCGCGCCGGATGTTTCCTCTCTTTCCATTCTCCAGACGTTTCTACAGGTCGTGGTGGATTATCTGGTTCGTACTTCGGCTGACATTGCGGGGTTGACCGCGCAGGTTTCTGGCCGGACGCGAGGCAAAAAATGGGGCTATGCCTCCGTCCACGATGAGTGGTTGCGGGGCCTCCGGTCGAATGACAGTCTTTTGCTGGGAGACGCCGAGGAACTGGCCCGGTTTTCGGAAGAAGTCCGCGCCTGGAGTCGTCCGGTCCGGCTGACAGTTTCTGCGCCCTTTCGGCTCTGTTTGCGACTCGACGAGCCCGTGCGAGATTCTCGCGAGACCATCGCCGTGGACACGATTTCCGAGGCGGTGGCCTCCGCTCGAGCCGAAAAGCCCGAGGGAGACCCCGAGGAACTCTGGAAGGTCTATTTTTTTCTACAGGGACAGGAAGATCGGAGTCTGCTGCTGCCGGTTCGAGAGGTCTGGCATCCCAAACGGAAACACTCCGCTCTGCTGGTGCGGGGAGAATTCAATGCCCGTGAGTATCTGCTTTCGGCCCTGGGTCAGGCGGCGGCTGTTTGTCCCAACATTGCGGCCAGTCTGAACACCGCCGAGCCGGAGGGTTATACTCTGGATGCAAAAGGGGCGCATGAATTTTTAACCCAACGGGCTCCGGTGCTCGAACAGGCCGGGTTTGGGGTGTTGTTGCCCGCCTGGTGGAGCCGCCGGGGCACCAAAATGCGCCTGAAAGCGCGCGGGCGCATCCAAAGCCCAGTCACCCTGGACGGTACCGGTCTGGGAAAACTGTCGCTCGACGCGCTGGTTCGGTTCCAGTGGGACATCGCCCTGGGAGATAAAACCCTGACGGAGAAAGAACTTCGTCTGCTGGCAGACCTGAAGGCCCCGCTTGTGAAAATTCGGGGACAGTGGGTGGAACTCAACGCGGACGAAATCCGCCAGGCCCTCTCCTTCTGGAAAAAAAGGCGGGACGCCCTGACTTTGCGCGAGGCGCTCCATGTGGCCCTGGGCGCGGCTGCGCCCCTCGAAGACAAGGGGATCGAGTTCGAGGGCGTTCAGGCCGAAGGGTGGCTGGACGATCTCCTGCGTCAGCTCGACAGCGCAACACCCCACACACCCGTCCCGATTCCAGAGGGTTTGAACGGCGAATTGCGCCCCTATCAGGAACGGGGATTTTCGTGGCTGGCCTTTCTGCGGAAATGGGGACTGGGCGCCTGCCTGGCGGACGACATGGGGTTGGGAAAAACAATTCAGACCCTGACTTTGTTGCTCCACGACCAGATGGAATCCGGGAAGACGGTTGCCCCGACCCTGGTGATCTGTCCCACGTCGGTGGTTCAAAACTGGCGCCGGGAAGCGCAAACTTTTGCTCCCGGGCTTTCCGTCATGGTCCATCATGGAACCGAACGGAAAAAAGGCGCGGCCTTTCAAAAGCAGGTACGGCAACATCAACTGGTCCTGACCAGCTATGGCCTCTTGCAGCGCGACAGCGAGGCGCTGCAACAGATCGAGTGGGGTGGGGTGATTCTCGACGAGGCACAGAATATCAAGAATCCCGAGACCAAACAGGCGCGCGCGGCGCGCTCCCTGCGTGCCGCTTACCGGATCGCGCTCACCGGTACGCCGGTCGAGAACCACGTTGGGGACTTGTGGTCCATCATGGAGTTTCTGAATCCCGGCCTTCTGGGGACACAGGCGGATTTTCGACGGCACTTTCTGTTGCCCATTCAGGCCTCGCGTGACACCGAAACCGCCGAACGGTTGAAGCGCCTCACCGCGCCCTTCATCCTCCGCCGGCTGAAGAGTGACAAATCCATCATCCAGGACCTGCCCGACAAACAGGAAATGAAGGTCTTCTGCAACCTGACAAAAGAACAGACCTCTCTCTACGCGGCTGTCCTGCAGGATCTGGACGCTGGGCTGGAGAAGGCCGACGCCGAGATACAACGCAAGGGAATCGTACTGGCCACCCTGGCCAAACTCAAACAGGTCTGCAATCACCCGGCTCAATTTCTGGGTGACAACTCGACAATCCAGGATCGCTCGGGTAAACTCGCCCGGCTTTGCGAGATGCTCGAGGAAATTCTGGAAGTGAAGGATCGCGTCCTGATCTTCACCCAGTTTGCCGAAATGGGCGCCCTGCTGCAACGTCACCTTCAAAACACCTTCGGGCGCGAGTGTTTCTTTCTCCACGGCGGTACGCCGAAAGCGAAACGCGACCAGATGGTCGAGCGATTCCAGTCCGACTCCGGGCCTTCCTTCTTTGTGCTTTCGATTCGCGCCGGTGGAACGGGCTTGAACCTCACCCGCGCCAACCATGTCTTCCATTACGACCGGTGGTGGAATCCGGCTGTGGAGAATCAGGCAACCGACCGGGCTTACCGGATCGGCCAGAAACGCAATGTCCAAGTCCACAAATTCATCTGTGCCGGCACACTTGAGGAAAATATTGATGCGCTTATCGAGAGCAAGAAGGCAATTGCCGAGGATGTCGTGGGGACGGGAGAAGGGTGGTTGACGAAGCTCTCGAACCGGGATCTCAAGCGTGTTCTGGCTTTGAGCAAAGATGTGGGGGGAGATTGATCCGATGGCCCGCCGGTACAAGAGTTCCCACAATTATGCCTCCCGATTTTTCGAGCCGTCTCATCCCCTTCCGGCCAAGGGGGGCATCAAAGCTCAGTCCGCACGGGGGGGGTTCGGTGTCACCTGGTGGGGAAAACGTTGGGTGAAGGTAACCGAGGCCTCCGATGTGGGAGCACGGCTCAGTCGGGGACGAACCTATGCGCGGCAGGGACAGATTCTCTCGCTGGAAATCCTGAAGGGGCGTATCGAAGCCCGGGTTCAGGGGTCCCGGGCCAACGCCTACAAGATCACGGTCACCGTCCAGGTCTTCACCGAGTCCGAATGGCAAAAGGTGGCCCGGGCGCTCGGAAGTCAGGCTATTTTCTCGGCCCGCCTGCTGGCCGGAGAACTGCCGGAAGAGACCGAGAGCCTTTTCCTCGAGGCCGGTCTCTCTCTGTTTCCGGAACCGGGTATCAGTCTCGATCATTCCTGCTCCTGTCCGGACTGGTCCAATCCCTGCAAGCATATCGCCGCGATCCTGTATCTGCTGGCCGAGGAACTGGACCGCGATCCCTTTCTCCTGTTCCGGCTGCGTGGGATGGAGCGTGAGGAATTTCTCGATCTTCTGAAACATTCCGCATCGGAAACGACATCCCAGACCGAGACACCCGAAGAGGGGGATTCTGTCCCGGCTCTTGCGGTTCCCGGGACGTCTCCCCTGCCGCCGCCCGCCCCGATAGCGGTCAAACGAAAGAAAACTCCGAAGAAACCAGCAGAGGAGGTCGTCCTCGAATCTGTCCCCGAGTCGGAACCGTTGCCTTCCGATCCGGCTCTTTTCTGGGGAGGGCGTCTGGACCCGGCCCAGTCTCTTGCCTTCGGCGGAGTTACGGCGCCGCCGGTGGATGCGGCATTGCCTCGACGCCTCGGGAAAATCTCGCTCTGGCGCGGGGAAGAACGTTTTCTGGAAGCCATGGAGAAGGTGTACGCCACCGCTTCGCCCGCCGGACTGGATCTGTTGCTTGAACTCAGTGAAGCGGAGCAGTGAGATGTCTCCGGATGCGATCTGTTTTTCCGGCAAAAAAAGTCGCGGGGACGGTTCCTTTCCCGGTATGATGTGTCCAACCTCTTGTGGGAGGAAAGCGGGGAATGCGGCTCAGTCCAGAGGAAAAAATCGTGGCCCAGTGGTTGGCCTTGACCTTCCATGCCGGTCTGACGCATCGGAAGGTCCATGAACTGGTACGCGCCTGGCGCGACACGGCCGGTCAACCGCTGGAGGGGTTGCTGCGTCTGGGACCTTCCGATTGGGATACCTGTCATCTGGATACGGCGCAGTGTGCGGCGCTGGCGCGGGCCAAAGGTTTCCTGACTTCCGCCGGACAAATGATCGAACGCCTGCGCCAGAATGCGATACTCCCGGTCGCCGCCGATCAACCGGCATACCCCTTCCTGCTTGCCTCCACTCAGGAAGATGCCCGTCCCCCCCTTTTGTTCTGTGTGGGAGACGTGAACCTGTTCAATCGGGCGTCCGTCGCGATAATCGGGTCGCGGCAACCGAAATCCGAGGCGCTGGACTTCACTCGGGATGCCGCTCAGCATTTTGCGGCGCGCGGTATTCCGATCGTCAGCGGTTTTGCCGAAGGGGTGGACCGTTGCGCGTCAGCGGCAGCCCTGGCCGCCGGGGGAACAACGGTTCTGGTGATCGCGCAGGGGATACTGACATTCTCGTCCCAAATCAAGGCGCTCCGAGCCGGTATCGAACGGGGACAGATTCTGATTGTCAGCGCCTTCCACCCGGAAGCCAACTGGGAAACCGCCCAGGCGATGGCCCGCAATGCGATCATCGGCGCGCTTTCGCACGATGTGATTGTGTCTCAGGCCGGACTCAAAGGGGGGGCGTGGGAAGCCACGCGCATGGCGCTGAATCAGGGACGCCCCGTCTGGGTACGAAACGACCCGGACCCCAATCTGGGCCATACGGCTCTGGCCGGTTTCGGCGCGCGGCTGGTCGAGTGGCCGTCACCGAAACACGACTGGACTCAGGACACGGTCTGTGTGGCGCTGGTGGAACTGGCGCAGACCCGCTATGACGCGGCCTGGACGGAAGCCTGGCTCATCAAGGCCTTTCGAGAATATTCGATCTCCAAGATTGTAAAACGGTGTGGAATTCCGACGGAGAAAGCGGGACGGATTTGTCAGGTGCGGGGGAAGACGGCGCTTCGGGGCTTTGAGGACCTCATCAGATTCTGTGGGTTTTCAACGGAAGAAATCGGTATTCTGGCGCGTAAACACGGCATTCCGATTCACCATCTGCGCGATCTGCGCGGGCCGGAGAAAACCTGGACGGAAGAAGCCCTCCTGAACCTGTTCCGGAATGGATCGGCCTCGGAAATCCACGAAGCCAGTGGCCTGACGGGACATATTCTGCGCCGGATCATCGAGGGACGCCAGGCTCTGGTTCTGGAATCGCTTCAGGACCTTCGCAAGATCCGGGGAATCGGCCCAGCGGCAATCGAACAGATCCGTTGTATTTTCCGACTGCGCGAAGGCGAGGCGCAATCTTCACGGAAAACACAACCCTTTCAGCTTTCCCTTTTCCCGGAAGCCAGGGAATTTTCCGACTGGGAAAACCGAGTGATCAAACCGCTGGACGAGCCGGCCTTTTCATTACTCGAAAAAACCCCCGACCGTGAAACATCTCCCTTTCCCTCTTCCCTGCCGTCTCCATCGCGACCGCCTCTTTCCCGAAAATCCACCGCGATTTCTCTCCCCTCGGTTCGAAAAACTCGGAACCACAAATTCGAGGAGGAAGAAGAGAAAATCCCCAGCGTGGTCCGGCCCGATGAACTGGGCGCGGACGATTTTGTTCCCGTCCTCCAGGCGGCGTCCCCGTCTCCCCGACCCAGACGTTCCGCTCCATCCGTTTGTCCCCCCTCGAAAGCTGAGCAGCCCTTAAATCTATTACTCCTTCTGGCCTCTCAGATGCGGGCGGATGCCTTGGGATGTTATGGGAATACTGCGACAAACACCCCCAATCTGGACCGGCTGGCGGCGGAAGGAGCCCTGCTGGAACGTGCCTACACGGTGACGACTTCGGAAACTGCGGCACGCGCGGCGCTGCTCACCTCCCGCCTGCCCGCAACCTCCGGCCTCTGGATGAATGGGCAGGCCCTGCCCGAGGCCTCGCACACTCTGGCGTCCCAACTGACTCCGGCCGGCTATGACACCGGCTGGATCGGCAAACTGCACCTGTCTCCCTATCAGGCGCCCGAAGACGTCCACTCCGTCGAAGCATGGGCGTCCTGGAAGGCGGGGCTGATGCGCGAGTGGACAGGACCGGCCTGGGGATTCCAATTCCTGCAATTGCTGCTGGGCCAGGGAATTGAAATGTTCGATCAGGGACATTTCGCCGACCAGATTGCCCTGCGGTATCGCCCGACACTCGATAAATTCCGTCCCGTTTTCCAGAAGGCGCAACGGAACTTTCCGCTGGGTCCGGATTCTCAGGAATGGCCCCAGGTTCTGCAACCCGGCAACTGGATAGCCGGTCATGTCACCCAGTATTTGAAACAACACGGCCAGAATCCGTTCTGTCTGGCCTGTGGCTTTTCCGGGCCTGCCGCTCCTTATGGCCGGGTTCCTTCTTCGCAGTCTCCCCGCTGGCCCGCCTCCGGTTCCGCTCGACGCGATCCGGACGAGTTTCCTCCGCATTATTCCGAGATTGCCAAGACAGGGGAACGGTTCGACAATGCCCATTTTGAACCCTGTTCGGGAGAGCGGGAACGGCTGTTGCGGAATGGTTACCTTGCGTCCGTTTCCGAGGTGGACGAGGCGGTGGGCAAAATCCTGAACAAACTCGACGATCTGGGGTTGAGTGAAAACACCCTTGTCGTCTTCACCTCCGACTGTGGGAGTCTTCTGGGGGAGTTCGGTTTCTGGGGAGCCGGTCCCTTCCACCTTGAGGGATTGCTCCGGGTTCCCCTTCTGATGCGTCTGCCGGGACAAATTCCAGCGGGCTTACGCCTGGACGCGCCCGTCAGTCTTCTGGATCTGGCGCCGACCGTCTGCGCCTTTCTGCGAAACCGGGTTCCCGCCGAATACGAAGGGGTTTCCCTGAAGGAGTCCCTCCTCGGGAAGAGTCTCCCCCCCCGGGAAGCCGTACTGGTTCAATCCGTCTCGCGTCGCAACCCCAGTCTTTCGCCCCACAGCGTCATCACCCGGAACGCCAAGATGACCTGTTACCCCGGTCACCCCTGGGGAGAGTTCTACAACCTGGACGAAGACCCCTTGGAAACTCGGAATTGCTATCGGGATCTGTCGGGCGATGTGCGAGCCAGGTATTACGAGCATCTTTTCACGATGCTGGACCCGACGCGTTTTCTGCCTCTCATTCCGAACTGGGAGTCGTAAAACAGGTTTCTAAAGCAGGTTTCAGGGACAGCGCCCCTGGGAAATGGTTGTTGAATCGAATGGCGTTCTGTGAGAAACTCCGGGTGCGTTTGACTGGCACTCGTGGAAGTCTTACAGCCCTTCAAGTGAAAGGAATCCACCATGCAGATTCTCGAGACCGCCTTAAATGGACTTTTTCTCCTGGCGCCGCGTGTTTTTGGTGACGACCGGGGTTTCTTTTTCGAGAGTTACAACGAGATCCTGGCCGCGAAAATCGGGATCTTTACCCATTGGGCGCAGGACAACCATGCCATGTCCGTTCAGCATGTCCTCCGAGGATTGCATTTTCAGCGGGGCGTGGGGCAGGCCAAGCTGGTCCGGTGTGTGGCGGGGACCATCTGGGATGTGGCCGTGGATATCCGGCCCAGTTCTCCCACATTGGGTCAGTGGTACGGGGTCGAACTCTCGGCGGAAAACAAGAAGATGCTTCTGATTCAGGAAGGGTTCGCCCACGGTTACGTGGTTCTGAGCGAAAAGGCCGAAGTCGTGTACAAATGCAGCCGGGTGTACGATGCACAGAGTGAGGACGAGATTCGTTGGAATGATCCGGATATCGGAGTCGCCTGGCCGGTCGCCGAACCACACATTTCGGAACGCGACACGAAGGCGCAGTCGTTCAAGCACTACCTGGAATCCATGAGAAGAAACGGATAGCCGCTTCGTTCCTACAGCATGCCACAGGGATCTCCCCTTACCGGGTGTATTCTTCCGTCTTGTGACGAACGATTTCGCCCTTGACCATGTAGATGGCATCTTCCGCAATATTGGTCGCCTGGTCGGCGATGCGTTCGAGATGTCGGCTGACGGAGAGCATGTGCAGCAGGCACCCGGCGTCCACGTCCGGTTCCGTCAATTTCTGGCGCGAGAGGTCGTACATCAGGGCGTTCATCTTGTCCACCTCGTCGTCCGCCAGGCACACCTCCAGCGCTTTCTGGACATCCATTTCTACAACGGCATCCATGCTGTCCTTCAGCATTTTCTGAACCTTGGTGGCCATGTATCCGAAGTCAAAGGGCACGTCGGGCATGGTCCGGGTTGCGAGAAAACAGGCGCGTTCGGCGATATTGACGGCCAGATCGCCCACGCGTTCAAGGTCGTTGTTGATCTTCAGGACCGCGACGATGAAACGCAGGTCCACGGCCACCGGTTGGTGTAACGCCAGAATTTTCAGACACTCTTCCTCGATCTCGACTTCGGCCATGTCTATCAGGACGTCGCAGTTGATGATTTCCTGAGCCATGGGGGCATTGCAGGTCTCAAAGGCTTCGGTGGCCTTCTGAACGGCTTCTTCGACGCGGGCGCTGAGATTCAGAATCCGTTTCTTCAGATCGTTCAGGGCGTGTTGCAGATGGGCGCTCATAATCAACCAAACCTTCCCGTGATGTAATCTTCCGTTGCCTTCTTTTCCGGTTTCGTAAACAACTTGCGGGTGGCGCCGAATTCCACCAGTTCCCCTTCGTAGAAAAACGCCGTATGGTCGGAGACTCGGGCCGCCTGCTGCATGTTGTGCGTCACGATCACGATCGTGTAGGCTCCGCGCAACTCGCCGATCAGGTCCTCGATACGCGCCGTGGAACGCGGGTCCAGGGCCGAGGCCGGTTCGTCCATCAGGAGAACTTCCGGGTTCACGGCCAGAGCGCGCGCAATGCAGAGACGCTGCTGCTGTCCACCGGAAAACCCCAGGGCGTTTGCATCCAGCCGATCTTTGACTTCGTCCCACAAGGCCGCCCGGCGCAGGCTCTTTTCCACGATTTCCTGCAGGACACGACGATTGCGAACCCCAAAGAGCCGTGGGCCGTAAGCGATGTTGTCGAAAATGGACTTCGGGAAAGGATTCGGTTTCTGAAACACCATCCCCACCCGCTGGCGCAGCGACACAACATCGAGACGGGGTGCGTAGATGTCCACTCCGTCCAGACTCAAGAGCCCCGCCGTGTGGCACGAGGGAATCAGGTCGTTCATCCGGTTGATCGCGCGCAGGAAAGTACTCTTTCCACACCCGCTCGGCCCGATGATGGCGGTGACCTTCCCCGGCGGAATCTGGATCGTCACCTCCCGAACGGCGGCATGTGTTCCATAGTAGATGAAGAAGTTCTCCGCCGCAATAACGGCTTTTCCGGTGGATTCACTTCGGACCGACGTGGCGCTTGACGCATCAACCCGGTAGGAAACAGGCGCCTGCATGGCAATGGGTTGTTCCAATGTGGCTTGCATGATTATCCCCTCAACTTTCTGGCGATTCGAGCCCGCAGGAGGATCGCCGTAAAATTCAATCCCAGAACCAGCAGGATCAGAACGAACACCATGCCGTACTGCACATGGCGGATCTGGTCCAGCGCCGCATGTTCGGTGCTGAGAACGTAAATGCTCCAGGGCAGGGCGGGAGTCGGCTGTGACAAAGCCTGAAGCGGCGACAAAGGCGTCCCCAGGCTGACAGCCGCGGTGAAAATGATCGGCGCCGTCTCCCCGGCCGCGCGTCCCATGCTGATGATCGTTCCCGTAAGAATCCCCGGCAGCGCGGCGGGGAGGATCACCGTCCAGATGGTTCGCCACTTGCCCGCCCCCAACCCCACCGCCGCTTCGCGGTACGAATGCGGGACCGACCGGATGGCTTCCTCCGAGGCGCGGATGATCGTGGGCAGGATCAGCAGCGCCAGGGTGGCAGAACCGGCCAGGACACTCTTGGTTTCCGAAAGATGAATCGTCTGGATGAGAAAGGCCAGACCGAAGAGACCGAACACAATACTGGGGACTCCGGCCAGGGTACTGACGCAAATGCGCAGCATGGAAACCATGTTGCGTTCGGCCTGAACGGCAATCTTGAACGCCCGGTCCCGAAGAGAGTCCGAAGATTCCGGGGTGGACTTGCCCCTCGGAATCAGACTGAAGAGTTGCGACGAGAGGAAGTTCTCATCGCCATACTCGACAAAATAGACTGCCGCCACAATCCCCAGGGGCGCGGCCAGGAGCATTGCTCCCAGGGTCAGATAGAAGGTCCCAAGGATGGAAGGCCAGATTCCTCCCAGCATGTAGGAATCGAACGGCATATCGAACAGAAACCCGGCGTAGAAGGTCCACCGGGGGCGAAGCATTTCTTCCAGATGCTGGTTCAGATAGTCGAACAGGGGTTCAACGGGAGTTCCCCGGAATTGCTCGACCCGCGGTTTCAGAATTCTGACCCCCATTTTCGTGGGATCGGAATAGTCGTATTCTTCAATGAACAGAATCTGCTGGGCCTTCTTTTCCGCCCGATCCCAGCGTGTCTGGCCATACTGCTCAGTCGTAATTAAGGGGACACTTTCTCCCGGAAGAGGACCGAGCAGTTCCCGCACCAGTTTTTTCAATTCATTGAGCGGTTCCTGATACTGACGGTACTGACGCCGTTCGGCCCGGGGACCGCTGGTGATTTTGTCGTCCAAAGCGGCGATGTCCGCATAAACCGGTTGACGAGCCTCCTGGACCTGTCGCACTTCGTCCGCCAGATTTTTCGGCGATCCGCGTTGGAGTTTATCCAACAGGAATCGGCGATGCTCGACCGTCTGGCGGAAAACCAGCGCGCCGACACCCTTGGAAAAGATCGGCCCCAGAATGAACAACAAGGCCAGGCCCATCAAAAGAATCGAAAACAGGCCTACGCCGGTAAAGGAACGATCGAGAAGTTTTCGCGTAGATAAACGCATGTGTGACTTATCCTGCTTTCTAGGCCGACTTCGCCTTGGAACGGCGGACCGCCCATTCGCTCACCAGATTGCTGAGAAAGGAGAAAGAGAGCAGTAACAATCCCATGGCGAACAGGAGATGGTAGTGGGCTGAGCCGATTTCCGTCTCGCCCATGTCCCCCGCGATGGTGGCGGTCAAAGTTCGGACGGGCTCCAGGAGGTTGTACCAAGGCTGGGGGATATGCGCCGCGTTACCCGCTGCCATCCATACGACCATGGTTTCGCCCACGGCCCGCATCAGACCCAGCAGAACCGCCGCCAGGATTCCACTGCCCGCCGCCGGAACAATTACCTTGAAGAGCGTTTCGACACGCGTGGCCCCCATTGCATAGCTGCCCTCGCGCAGGTCGCGTCCCACAGCGGATAGAGCGTCTTCGGAAACACTGACGATGGTGGGCAAGGCCATGATTCCGAGAATGATGGACGCGTTCAGCGCATTGGTCCCGCTGGAGATCTGAATCTGGCTGATTCGATGAACAAGCACTCCAAGCGCCACAAGCCCCGGGATTCCGATACCAGATGAAAGGATGATTCGCGTCAGGAGCCGAATCCTGTCGCGCTGAATCCACGTGCTCAGGAGATCTCCCAGGACCATAACCAGGAGAAAAAGCAGGGGGAAACAAATGAGGGAACAGAACCCGGCAAGAATCTTGCCGCCTTCGTTCTGAAAGAGAGGCGCCATCACCACAAGCGCAAAGAAACCGTAGGCCACCGAGGGGATCGCGGCCAGCATTTCGATGATCGGTTTGACGATCTGCCGTGTGGAGAAGGATAAAACATCGCTCAGACAGAGGGCGGCGGCCAGCCCCAGAGGGGCCGAGAAAAGAATCGCCCCCACCGTCACGAGTACACTCCCCAGAATGATCGGCAGGGATCCGAAATGCGGTTCGCGAGCCGACGGATACCAGTTGACTCCCGTGAAGAATTCGGAGAGCCGTCCCGCCTCCTTGAAGAAGGGAAGGGCGTCCCGGAAAACGAAGTAGAAGATAAACAAAACCGCCACCGCCGAAAGGGAGGTGACGGAAAGCAGAACCCCGTGACCGGCGAGGGCGCCCAGCCGTTTCATGTGGCTGGCGCCCTCGCCCATCATCAGGGCCGATTCGGGATTCTTTCGATTCGCTTCTTTCAATTTTGTCCTGCTCCCACATCCTGTTAATCGTTATCCAGACATTTGAACCGAATCGTCCCCACTCACCTCGTTATCAGTACTTTGTCACCGGGATGAACCCCTTGCTGGTGATGATTTCCTGGCCCTGCTCCGTCAACGGCATCGTGACGAAATCGAAAACGGGCGAACCGAGCTTCGGATAGCCATTGGTGAAGACGAACAAGGGCCGCGAAACCGGGTACTGACCATCCAGAATGGTCTCGGGTTTCGGCTCGACGCCGTTGATCTTGACGGCTTTCAATTCTTTCGTGAAACCCAATCCAACATACCCGATGGCAGCGGGGGTGCTCTGGACCCGCTGGCGCACCTGGCCGTTACTCGAGGTCACTTCAGCCGACGGGACAATTTTTTCTTCGCCCATCACCAGTTTTTCAAAGCATTCATAGGTGCCACTGCTGGTATCGCGTCCGATACAGACAATCTTCAGGTCCGGCCCCCCCACCTGGTTCCAGTTGGTGATGCGACCGGCATAAATGTCGCGTACCTGCTGAACCGTCAGTTCCGCTACCGGATTGGCTGCGTTCACCACCACGGCCAGACCATCCAGCGCCACCAGATGCGCCACCGGCATGACCCCCTTGCCCAATGCGTCCTTGAACTCGCCGTCCTTCATGAAACGCGACATAGAGGCCACATCGCAGGTTCCGCCCAACAGGCTCTTGGCGCCGTTGCTGCTCCCCGTTCCGCTGACCGTGATATTGACCCCGGGATGCTGGGACATGTAGTACTCGGCAAAGGCCGTCATGATCGGCTCAACGGTTGTGGAACCATCCACGACGACCTGTTGTCGGCCTTTTCCTTCGGCGCTTCCGGCGCCGCCGGTTTGGCCGTTTCCTGGGCCTGCGCGACTAACGTGGACGCGCAAATGGACGCCGCCAGAAGAATGACGCGACTGGTTTTTGTGACATGACTCAGACTCAACATGGTTTTTCCCCTTCCCTCAACACTCTCATTTCGATTGTCTGGAGACTTTTCATAAAGTCCCGGGTACCTTCCCATCTTTCATCCAGACTCACCTTCTCACTGAGATATTCAGCCCGCGTGAGGTGAATGTTAGGATTGCGTTAGAGCCGGATTCGATTTCTGTGAGTCAGACGCCCGTTTCCTGCTCGCGCCTCCCGACTTTCCGGTACCGCAAGCCGAAACATACAGGAGATTTGTTAGCTCAAAATGAGGGCCCAATGAGGATGCGATAAGAAATGAAAAAGGGGGAAGTCTGACTTGAGTCCGAAAATGAATGGAGGGGGATGCTTTAGATTGGCATTCCCCCTCAGGGACTGAAATCAGTATTTCGACGCAGGTTTCTCAACTGAAAGGCAGATGAATCCGGAACACGCTGCCCACACCGACAGTACTGTCCACCGACACCCGGCCTTTGTGGATCAGGGTGATATGTTTGACAATCGCCAGTCCCAAACCCGTTCCTCCGACCTGCCGGCTGCGCGCCTTGTCCACTCGGTAAAAACGCTCGAAGACCCGGGGCAAGTGCGCCTGGGGAATACCGCATCCCTCGTCGTGGACCCGGATGACCACTTCGTTCTCTTCCTCCACCGCCGAGAGCTGCACCTGCGTGTTCGCCTCCGAATATTTAATTGAATTGGTCAGGAGATTCACCACCGCGTGTTCGATCAGAGCCGGTTGCATGCGTGCCTGCAGATTTATCGGACACGTGAGTTCCATGCGGATGCCCTTCTGCTCGATCTCGTAACGGCAATTCTCGACAGCGGCTTCGAGGATGGGCCGGAGTGGAGCCTTCGAGAACACAAACTCGTGTTCTTCGGTCTCCTGTTCGAGTCGCGCCAGCATCAAGAGGTCGCTGATGATCGCCTCGAGTCGGTTGGTGTGCCGGGCGATG
>DAOPYU010000005.1:0-29526 GCA_035353095.1 Candidatus Sumerlaeota bacterium
GGGCATTTCTGGGAGGGCGGGCGTCTCGCCCGCCTGAAAGGAAAGCCGTGGCTGGGATGTTCAACCGCGGTTTTCAGATGAACCCATTCTTGAGACTGTTTCCCGATTCGCACGACCCCAAAAAGAAGGAGGGAGAAAGCCTCCCTGCGGATGCCTCTCCCTCCTGATCTGCGCTTGCCGCGACTTCCGACCGGACCTTTCAACGGCCCGTCCGAATCATTGGATTCCTTCCACGCTTGTGTAGATGACGAACTGCGTGGCGGGCGGCTGAGCCGGTTTGAACTTCGGCTTGGCTTTCGGATCGCTCGAGATGAACGCCAGGCCTTCGATCCGGCCCGTCTTCGACGTGACGATGCTCTTGATCCCGCCGGAGCAGGTCGGTATCCCGTCCGGATTGAACCCGGCGTAGAAGTGGCCCGAAACCCCGTTCAGACCCGACAGGGTCGTGATACAGGAGATTGTCCCGGGTTTCGGCTGCGCCAGCACCGTCATCCGGTTCGGTTCCCACGGGAAGCCCAGGTACCCGCCCAGATAGACGGTTCCCACCTTGGCGGTCTTGGCCGAGAGGAGCGCGATCGGTCCGGCACTCTTCAGTTCCGTTGTGCGCAGGTTGCCCTGCAAGATCCGCGTTCCCACGGCCGTGGTGGAATAGGACCCGCCTCCCACCAGGACCTTGGCGACCGGCCCTGTCGTCCCTTCCAGCAACCCGAGCACCACTGGGCCGCCGGTGGATTGCACCAGGGCGAAGCTCGGAGCGGAGAGCCAACTGTCCTGTACCGACAGAAGCGTTCCGCCCTTCGCGTCCTTGTCCACGTCACCCAGCGCGCCGATCCCCGCCTGACTGAAGCGGTTCTCCTTCGTCGCCTTGTCCTTGAACTTGCGCGTGGCCACCTTGACGGACTTCACCGGCTGCGAGGTCTGGATCCGTTCGAGCACCGCGCCGTTGATCGCCACCGTCAGGGGGATGCTCCCCACCGTCTGGACCGAGGTGACGCCAAACTCGGTGTAGTTCGTCCGCGACGAATTGTACGACGCCGTGACCTTCAACGTTCCCAGATCGCCGCCCGTGTACTCCTCCAGGCCGTTGGCCGCCGTCACCGACTTGACCGCCGAGGCCTGCATCCGGTAAATCGGCGCATCCGAAGCGAACGTCCCGAACAGGCCCGGAATCATGACAAACGGAATTTCACGTGTTTCCAGATAGGCGGTACCCGGTTTCACGATCTGACCGCTCGCCGTGCCGGCCGGCAGCCCCTTGGGCAGGAGTTTGATCTTGATCGAGCTCTTCGCTGTCGTGCCGCTCAGGGTCAGGCCCCCCGTGGTCGGGGAGTCGAACGCCAGAGTCGTTTCCTTGCTGTAGGTGATTTTGTACGCCCGCAGCGGCAGGGAGGGCAGGTAGAGCCACCCCTGGACCGGCCCGGCGAGAGCGCCGGCGTTCTCGCCCGACGAGCCATTGGCCGCCTGGACCCAGTAGTAACCCGTCTGGCGCCGCTTCGCGGTCAGGTCCTCGAAAGAGGCGTTGACCTGCCACGCGCTGAGGGCCACCGGGGTATCGGTCGGTGAGTCGGCTCGATAGACCCGGTAGTAATAGGGCCCGACGCCTGTCAGCGCCTGCCAGGACACATTGACCTTGCTGCCCCACTCGCCCTGGCTGGCCGTCAGGCCGTTCGGCGCTGGAATCGGCGGGATGTAGGTGGTCGTGAACGACCAGACCGGCCCGCTGGTGTTGCCGATCGCGTTCTTCGCCACCACTTTCCAGTTGTAGATCGTGTTCGAGTCCAGCACGCCCGACGGCGTGTATTGCGTGTTCCCCAGATCGCTCGCCATCGGCGTGGACGGAACCGGATCGGTCGCCTTCCACAGGTAGAAGTCGTGGGTCAACGCGTTCGTCCCACCGGTCCAGTAGAAGGTGGGGGTCAGCGCCACCTCCACCGACCCGTTCGATGGGGTCGGCCAGTTGGGCGCGCCCGGCGCACCGGCCACCCGGGTGGTGAACGTGAAGACGTCGCTTGCCGTCTGTCCCGCCCAGTTCACCGCGGTGACCTGCCAGGTGTACGTGGTTCCCCCCTGGAATATCGGACTGTTCCACCCGTAATAGCTCCAGTTCGTCGAGACCGTCGTAGGAGTCGCGTCGCCCTGTTTCCAGACCGACAGAATGTAACGGTCGGTGTTAGCCGTATCGCCCCAGTCGAAGGTGGGATCTTCCACGACCCCTTCGGCGTTGTTCTCCGGCGAGATCAGCTGCGGCTTGTCGGGCTGCACAATCGCCCGGGTCGTGAAGCTCCACTCCGGTCCCGGCGTCTGACCCACGATGTTACGCGCCACGACCTGCCACTGGTACGTCGTTGCGCCTTCGAGCATTGCGGGAGGCGTGTAGTTGCTCGTGGTCAGGTTGGTCGCCGTGGGCTGGGCCGGTTTGGTCTCGGTGGACTTCCACAGGTACAGGTCGTACCGCGAAGCGGAGGCGGCGTCAGACCAGTCGAGCGCCGTGGTCGGCAGAACCGCCGTTTCTCCGTCCGCCGGGTTCGGATTGCCCGGCGCGCCCGGCTGGGCCGGTGTCTCGGTTGTGAATGACCACAACACCCCGATCGTCTCGCCCTTGGCGTTCCCGGCGGTCACCACCCAGTAGTACTTCGTGTTGCCCTCGAGCGATCCGGCCGGTTTGTACGAGCTGGCGGTCAGACCCGACGAGGTCGGCACGGTCGGACGCGGTTGCGTGGAGGGCCACAGGTACACATTGTACCAGAGTGCGTTGGTCGCGTCGGACCAGTCGAGCGTCTTGTCCACCGGCACGTTCGTTTCACCCGCATACGGGGACGGGTTGTCCGGGATCACCGGCTCGGGCGAGCCCACCCGCTGGGTGCGGAACGTCCAGACCGGTCCGACCGTATCGCCCGTGGCGTTGTGCGCCACCACCTGCCATTTGTACACGGTGTTGTAGGCCAGGTCGCCCGGATCGTATTCGGTCGAGTAGGCGTAGTTGGGCCAGCCGGGTTTCCCGTCCACTTCCCGCCACACATAGATCAGATAGTAGCTCCCCGCTCGCGCGGAGGCCTCCCAGGCCAGGTTGATCGCCACGGAGACTCCGGTCGAACCGTCGGGCGGGTTGAGCAGCTTCGCCACGCTCGGCGTCCCTTCGATATGGGTCCGGAAACTCCACACCGGCCCCGCCAGAGAATGGGTCTCACCGTGGACCACCACCTGCCACTGGTACTCGGTGTCGAAGTCGAGGTCCACCGGCGGTTTCCACGACGGGTCGGTCAGACCCGTCAGGGTGGGCGCGGCCGGTTTCGCCTGGGTCTTCTTCCACAGGGTGAGATCCCACGAGACCGCCCCCGCCGACTGTCCCCAGGTGAACGTCGCATCCACCGGAATGGAAAGCGAAGCGTCCTCGGGATAGGGCGAGAAGGGCGCCTGAATGTTCGTGCGGAAGGTCCAGACCGGTCCGTCCATCGAACCGACGCGGTTCTTCGCCACCACCTGCCACGAATAGGTGGTCAGGTAGTCGAGCGCCGTGGGGAGCGGATACACACTGGCGGTCAGTCCTGTGGCCGTGAAGGTGGTGGGCGCCGGTTTGTCTGCCCGCCAGAATTTCAGGTCGTACGATGTCGCCATGGGCGTGTCGGCCCAGTCGAGCTGGAGCGCGACCGAGGCGGTTGTGGCGCCGTCTTCCGGAATCGGCTGCGACGGCACTGCCGGTTTCTCGAGGAGTGTCGTGAAGGTCCAAGTCGGCCCGTCGGTACTCCCCGCTGTGTTGCGCGCCACGACTTTCCACTTGTAAGCGACATCGTAGGGGAGCGTCTGCGGCACGGCATACTGACTGACGGTCAAACCCGATGAGGTCGGCGTCCAGGGTTGTCCCTCGGTCGCCTTCCAGAGATAGACGTCATACGTGGCCGCGCGTTTGGCGTCGGCCCAGTCGAGCGTCAAAGTCACGGGCGCCGTGGTCGAGTTGTCCTCGGGGCTGGGAGTTTTGGGGACTTCCGGCGCGGTCAGATAGATCGTGCGGAAAGCCGCTTCTGTACTGGCCACCGTCCCCTGCGCGTTGCGCGCCACCACCTGCCAGCGGTAATCCGTGTACCAGGCCAACCCGCCGGGCGCCTGGAAACTCTTGCCCGTCAGGCCCGCCTGAGTCGGGACGGTCGGTTTCGCTTCGTTCGCCTTCCACACGTAGAAGTCGTACGAATTGGTCAGACCTCCGCCGCTCCAGGTGAACGTCGCGTCCGGTTCCACGTTGGTGGCATTGTTGGCCGGGGTCAACAGGACCGGCCGTTCGGGCCAGATGGAGGGCGCAAAGGTCACCTGATCCACCCACCCGGCGTTGCTGCCCGCTGTCCACCACCCGCGCGTATAGACCCACTTGAGCGCGTGGGTTCCGGCGGGCACCTCGAGGGTCTGCGACGTCCAGTCCGCTTCGCCGTTGATCGAAGCCTGCTGCACGTCATCCACATAGAAGCGCAGCGTGGTGTCGGTATGGGCCGAGAGTTTCCACCAGAACGTCAGCGTGCGGTGCTCGGTCGTCGCGATGTCGGCGCGCAGCGTGCTCGGCACGTTGTAGCCCGTGTTGCCGCTCTGCGCCGCGTCCACTCCGTCGTGGGTCACCGCAGTCTGGTAGAACCACTGCGCGTCGCCTTCCGTGGACCACGTCATCGGCAGCGCACTGGCGTCCACGGCGTTGGGCAGATTCTTCGGATAGACGTTCAACAGCCACGACTCGTCATCCGACCCCAGCGTGTTCGTGGCGCGGATGGTCACCGTGGTGACCCCCTCGACCGCCGACGCCCACGAGACCACGCCGGTGCCCGCGTCAATTGTCATGCCCTGCGGACCGGTCACCAGCGACCAGCTGATCGGCTGGACGCCCTGGACCATCACGGGTGTCGGACCGGTGTAGGGATCGCCCACGGAGACCGAGCCATCGGGGATTTCCGCGATGACCGGCGCCTGCGGGTCAATGATGTGGAGCAGGACCTGTGTCTGCATTTCGGTCCCGAGTTCCACGTACCGCGCCGTCAGGGTCACCTGAGACGGCGTGGGCGCATTCGGGGCGATCGTGATCTCAGCGCCGTTGATCTGGACATAATTGGCCGGAGCCGCCTCGAACTCGATCGTCGAGGTCACGTTCAGGCGCGTGCCGTTCTTGTAGTTCACAAACGCGCGTCCGTTGATGACGTTGCCCGGGCTGGCGTTGATCTCGGTCCCCTCGACCATCGCCTGGGAGACAACCTGCGCCACTCCGTCGCTCCCCTTTCCGGCGGAAGCTGTCTTCAGGGTGGCGGATGTCTGCGGGAAGTCCAGATAGACCTCGAGGTTACCCGCCAGTACCCGGTGGTAGAGCGACACATACCCTTCGCGCCAGCCGATCATCAGCGTCTGGTCGTTGTTGGCGAAGCCGACCGCCGCCGCGCCGATGTTCTCCTCGCCCATGCCCGAGGCGGGGGTGAACTCGCGGATTGTCGAGCCGTCGTTCATGTTGATGAGCCGCACCGGTCGCGCCGACTGGCCCGGTTTGCTGCCTCCCGACACCCCGACCAGCGCCAGCGTCCCATCCTCCGAGATTGCGATCGTGAAAGAGGCGTCCACCGCCTCGCCCATCATCGAGTCCACCGTGATACTCATGATGAAGATCTCGTTCACGAGAGAGGGCCCGGCCACCAGGTCCGAAATGTCGTAGGTTTCCAGATAGAACATGTGCGTCTGTTCGATGTCGTCGCCCGAGACTTCCTCGGTGACGGCCACGCACCGCGTGCCGAGCTTGTTCACAAACAGCTGCAACGGCGAGTGACGCGTCTTCATGCCGTTGAACAACAGGCCGGCATTGTTCCAGATGCCGATGAACCGTTCGTTGTACATCCCGCCCAGGAAATAGTTTTCCAGCCGGAAGTCGAGCGCTCCGGCCACCCGCGACTCCTCGCGGATCTGGCTCAGGTTCGCCAGATCCCACAGCCGTACCTTCGAATCCGACGTCACCATCCGTGTCCCCTGCGGGGAAATGGCAAACGTGGAGGCCGGTGTGTGGAGGGTTTTCCAGAGCAGGTCGTGGGCCGTATCGTACATGAAGATCGAAACCCCCACGCGCGTGGCCAGTTTCGAGCTGTCCTCGGTGAAGTCCATCCCCTCGAATTTCGGGGCGATGAAGTAACCCGTTTCCATCAACCGAACCGCATTCATGTCCACCCGGTTCGTTCCCGGGGTCCATTTCATGGTCCGCTTCGGGTCCTGAGTGAAGACCGTCTTGCCGTCGTCGGAAATGTGCGCGCCGCTCATCGGATAACTGTGCGCCAGCGACCCGCGGAAGATCCCGCGTCCGATTTCCCAGAACTGGAAGGAGGAGAACTGGCTGATCTTTTCCTCTTTGCCGATGTCCATCCCCATGAACTGCACGCCCACGGTCTTGCGGCCCGTCGTGCGGCCCGTTACCACATACTGACCCGACGGGTCCAACAGGTAGTGGACAATCTTGCCCTCTGCCGGCGGATGGTCCAGCCACCGCAGCAACAGGCCGTCCTTGTTGTAAATCCAGGTCGAGACCGGATCGCTCGTCGCCACATACAGCTGGTCGCCGATGACCTGGGCTTTCGTGACCGCCGACGGGTATTCGTAACGGTCAATCACCTCGAGATCCGACTTGCGCCAGCGCGTGAGCGTCTGGTCCTCGCCCGCCGAATAGAACCCGTCCGTCCCCAGATACCCCACCGCCGTCACCGGCTTGGTGTGGACCAGCAGGCCGCTCGGGCGCACCCGGCTGCCATCCGGACGGTTGAACACCATGACCACGTTGTCCGCGCCGCCGCTGAGCACCTGCGTGCTGTCGAGCGCCACACACTGCGTTTTGCCCGTGTGCCCCGGCACGAGCCACGTGAAGGCGTTCTTCGACAGATCGAACAGCCCCACGCGTCCGATCTCATCGCCCACTGCCAGCACCGCCGTGGCGCCCGAACCGGAGAGCGCCGCGCAGACGATCCCCGCGTCGTGCGAGAAAGTCGTCAGCGGCGTCGAGGTCGGCACGTCCATTGCCCAGGTCTTGATTGTGCCCTCACTGCCCACCGTCACGATGCGTGCCGCGTCCAGATACGCCACATAGGGAATCTGTCCCTCGTGCGCCATGATGACTTGTTTGATCTGGTACTGCGACGGCGTCGCGCCCACGTCATAGACATTGATGGCGCCCGAGCTGCTGCCCAGGGCCAGCTGCTTGCCGTCCGCGCTGTAGGCGCCGGACAAGCCGTATCCGCCGCCCGTCACCTGATAGCGTTCCCACTCGGTCTTCGGGCCGTACAGGGTCACCACCGTGTCGGTCGTGATCGTCTCGCCCGAGGGAGCCTTGTAGGTGCCGGTGACCAGGTAATTCCCGGGCCGCGCCGTGTAGTTCACCTTGACGTTCTGGCCCACGAGTTCCATGTCTTCCGGCTTGTCCGCCGTCAGCGTCACGTTGGCCGAAACGTCGGTGCTGTACCCGTCATCCCACCAGGCCGTGTACCGGATGTTGCGGAACACGCCGGGGTTCAGCGCCAGGTGATTCGGATCGGCCACCAGCGAGACCAGCCTGGCTCCTTCCGTGCTCACCTGGATTCGTGTCTCACCGGTCAGGTTGCGGCCGCTCTCGCGGTATCGGGCTCGTAATGTCAGTTCTCCCTGCGCGTTCGGCGCCACCGTCAACACGTTGTTCTGGATCGTCGCCATCGAGGCCGGTTCGATTTCGAGCGTGACCGATGTGGCCTCGACTCCGCTGCGTGGCGTGATGTCGCGCCGCGTGCTGTCGTCATAGACCAGTTCGACCGTGTACTCCTGGTTTTCACCCGGCTTCAGGACGCGCAGACTCGGCGTGATCTCGATATGATCGGCCTGCGAGCGCTCATACGTTTCCACGTAGTTGTAGCTCCAGCCGATCATGATGAGCGAGTCGTTGCGCGCGAACTGAACCGACCGCACGCGCACGTCGAGCAGGCTCGAGTGCATCGGGTAGAAGTAACGCAGGATGCGGCCCGTCTTGACGTCGTAGAGCCGGACGGTGTTGTCCCCGCCGATCAGCAGTAACGAGCCGTCCTGCGAGAGTGCCGCGTCATAATTCGTCCCCTCGAACCGGTACAACCCCACCGGCAGCTGTTTCGGCATGTCGTACATCTGAACGCCGGTGTACTGGTCCACCATGCCGATGCGCCGCCCGTCGGGGTGGTAGAGGATCTTATAGGGCGTGTAGGGGTTGGTGTTGGTCATGTTGTAGAGGACCGCGTTCGGGTCGCTGGTTCTCAGGGTAATGAGCGACTTGCTGTTGGCGATGGCAAAGCCCCACTTCGACCCGTCGCCGCTGAACGCGCTCTGGTAGTTGCCGTCCGGGCTGGCATAGTTCGCGAACAGGTCGCCCGTCTTGGCCGAGTAGAGTCGGTCGCCCAGCGCCGCCAGATTGCCGTCGGGCGACAGGCTGATGTTCGTGTAATACTGGGTGCCCAACGTCCGGTCGAGGACCTTCGAGAAACCCTCGTCACTGACCGCCTCGACCTGGAACCGGCCATTCCAGTCGTTCGTGATCCAGCCCAGTTTCGATCCGTCGTTCGAGACATCGAACCCGTAGATCCCGTTCAACCCGTCCGAGCGCCGGATGGTCTTGCCCCGTTCGCGCTGCACCAGGTTCATGCCCCAGTTCGTCTCATAGAACAGCCGCGCCCCGTCCTGCGAAATCCGCGGACGCGCGCTGTTCCAGTCCGAGAAATACCCCTGCGGACCATACTGTCCGACAAAGGAACCGTCCGAAACCCGGAATACGGCCGACGGCGCCCAGCCGTTGCCGCTCGAGTTCACCAGCACCCGCTGACCCGCGTCGTCGAACGTCACGTTTTCGAGGCTGCCGCCCCAGTTGCCGCCCGACACGTCGTTCAGGTTGATCTGGTAGAGTTCGAGCCCCAGTTCGTCGTACATCCGCAACATTGCCTGGTTGCCCGAGCCGGTGATCATGCAGATGCGCTTGCCGTCGTACGAAACCGTCGCGCCCTGCGCGTTCTGGCCCGTCAGCGAGATGGTCCGTACCGGCATGTGCGTCGCCAGATTCCAGAGCTGAACCGTCGCGTCGGTCGAGGCGGTCATCAGGTAGCTGCCGTCGCCGGTGAAGCCCACGGCGGTCACCGCCTGGCTGTGACCCAGGAACGCCTGGCCCACCTGCACGCCTGTCGCCGCGTTCACCAGGTACGCGAAGTTGTCGCTCGTCCCCACCGCGATGGTCTTGCCATCGGGCGAGTACGCGATCGCGTTGACGGTCGCATTGCCCGGCACATACTCCCAGAGCCGTTTCTGGGTATCAATGTCGAGCAGCATCCCCTTGCCCTCGGTGATGACCATCAGTTTGCTGAAGTCGGGCGAGGGCACCGCATACGTCACCAGCAGGTCGGCGAACATCGCCGAACGCAGCGAACCGGACGTGTTCAGGTCCCAGATATAGACCGCCCCGTCGCGGCTCACCGTTACCGCCGCCGAGTCGTCACTCGAGAAGCCCGCGTACCGCACCTTGTCGTAGTGATCCTTAAGCATGATGAGGGGCGTGTTCGATTCGGAATCGAACACCCAGGCCGAACCGGTGTCGTACCCCAGAATCACCCGGTTGCCCGCGTGGTTGAACCGCCCGCTGACCCGCGTGCCGCCCGGGCTGCGGTAGGTCAGTGTCCACTTCATGTTCTGGTTGGGGTTGTCGCCCAGACCGCCCCCGACCACCAGCCGCGCCTCGGGGGCCGTACCCGAGACCATCTGGCCCGCGCCCACCGTGATCCCTTCCGATCGGATCGAGAACGTGATCTCATCGCCGTTCTTCAGGTTCGCAAAGTTGGCCACGGCGATCATGTCGCCGCGCGAAACAAACGGCGTGTCGAACCGGATCGTCCCCGCTCCCGTTTCCGTGATCTGCAACTGGCCGTTGCCCACCACCAGCTCGTCGTCCGCGTCCACGAGGCCGTTGCTGTTCTTGTCCCAGTACACCCGCGCACTGATGATGTCCGCGATTTCGACGCCGGTCATGTTGGACATCTCGAGTTGGAGCGACTGGACCTCGATGCCGGCGGGCGCCAGCTGGAAGCCGAGAATCGGCACGTCGTCCTGCGAGGCGCTCGCGCCGAAATTCGTCGGCGCCTGCCACGCCGCGCTCTTCGAGAGCTGCAACGGATACTTCACAATATGCGTCACCGGATTCGCCGCGCCGGTGACGGTGCCCGTCCCGACCAGTTTGATATCCGAGGTCGCCAGGCCGACCGTGAAACGGTTGCCACCCGACAGATAGGCAAAGTCCGCGACCAACAGGTAAGCGTTTTCGGTCGGGAATGTCTGGCGGCTGAACTCGATCGTACCCGCTCCACCCGAGACACTCACCACCGGCACGCCACCTACGGCCACCTCACCCTCGTCCACCATCCCATTGCCGTTGGCGTCGGCGATCAGGCTCACGCTGCGGATCTTCTGCGCGGTCAGGCCCTCGACGTTCGACAGACGCACCGTCAGGCGCTCGACCTGTTTCGTCGCGTCCCCCTTCAACTGGAAGCCCAGCAACCGCACGTCCTCCTGTGCGGCATAAGCGTTCAGCTGATCGGACAGCTGCCCATCCGCCGGGTTGGAGAGAATCACCGCCGGACCCGCCATGTGACGCACCGAGTCCGCTTCCGTTTCGATCCCCGTTCCCGCCGGAACCCGGCAGAACCGGTCGTTCAACGAGACCGTGAACCCCTGCCCCGCCACCACGTCGCGCACGTCGGCCAGCAGGATGTAGGAACCCGACGGAGAATTCTCCGACACGAACGGATCGGAGAACACCACCGTCTGGTTCGAGCCTTCCGTCAACAACAGCCCCTCTCCCCCGACGGTCGTCTGTTCCGATCCGCTGATGCGCCCATCGCCGTTGGCGTCCACCACCAGGCGGAAGTTCGCCATCTGGTTCCACAGGAAACTGCCGGCCGCTTCGCTCAGACGGAAGCCCACCTCGCGCACCCGGGACGCCTGCGGCGTGACACGGAAGCCCAGCAGTTCCACCGCCGGTACCGTGGCGCCCGTTTCCAGGTTGTCGCGTTCCTGGCCGGTCACCGGGTTCACGAATCGAACCATCGGGAACGACGGTTCGAGACTCAGGCCCGTGTAGTTGACATAATCGGTCACCGGGTCCCCCAGACCCGCCGCGTTGCCCACATGGCGCGGTCCGGTCGCCGACCCCCACCAGTTGTCCGGCGCGGCCAGGCGGGTCTCCGTGTTGTTGTACACGGCATAGTTCCGGCTGTTCTCAAAGTAGTTGCCCGTGAAGGTGGGCGCCGCCGCCATCGAGCCCGTCACCCCATACGAGTTCCCGGTCCAGATCGTGTAGGCGTTGCCCACAAACCCGCTGTGCGTCACGTCCCAGTTCCGGTCTGTCTGAAGGAGCACGGCCGCCGGGCTCATCGTGTTTTCGCAATTCACCGACGTGAAGAAACAGCCGTCCGCGTGCAACTGGCCTCCCGCCAGGCTGTTGGCCGTATCCGGCGGCGCCACCCACACATGTGCCGCCCACCAGTTGAAATCGGACGTTACGTTGGCTTCACGCACATAGAAACTGCATGCCTTCAGGTTCGCCGTTCCGCCCGCGTACACTTCCAGCGGACTCACGCGCGAGGAGGCGTAATACAAGCGGGCCGTGCGGCCCAGGAACGCCGTCCCGGTCGCCTGCATCGTGCCATACACCCGGATCGGCGCCACCGAGTCCACTTCGGCGCCGGTCAGCGCCAGCGACCCGCCCGCCTCCACCACCAGCAGGCGGTTCGGATCGTCCGCGACCAGCGTGCTGCTCGTCTCGAACGTCAGGGAGCCGCCCGCCTTGACCACCACGGTCCCGTTGCTGACATATTGCTCGGCGTTCGTGTTGTCGAACAGGATCTGGGTTCCCTTGTTGCGCACCACCGCCGCGCCGGTCACCTCTCCCCAGATCCGCACGTTCGACTGGCAGTCCTCAAACTGGCACACCCCGATATTCTGGACACCCGTTCCGAACTTCCACCCGATCCCGTAGCTGAACCCCTGGAAGGAACACGGAATGGGCGTCGGTTGAGTGGTATCGTCGCCGATCGTCCCATTCGGCAGCGACCGCACCTGAACGCCGAACGACGTCCGGTTGCCACTGAGCGTGTTGAGCGATTCGAACGAACAACCTTTCACCTGGATCGAACTCGCTTCGAGCGAGGTCAGGATCGCCGACCACCGCCACTGGTCCGTGTAATTGCGTTCGATGGACCGCAGCGAACAGCGGTTCAACGTCACCGACCCGCCGTTCTGGACTTCGATTCCGTTGAACCGCCAGCTGTTGTAATACTCCGCGCGCGTGTACAGCAGGAAATCCGCGTCAGAGGCCGTCAGCGTTCCGTTCACCTTGAGGGCCGTGAAATCCAGAGACCCTCCGTGCCGGACCCGTACTCCCGGCCCGATCGTCAACGTGATCCCCGCCGGAACGACCAGCTGCGACGTGATCAGGTAGTCCCGGGTCGTATCGTTCCACTCTGTGTTCGCCGCCAGGGTACCGCCGACAACCGTCTGGGCGTCGTCGTCCATCTCCACCGCCAGAACCTGTTTCGAAACCACCCCGACTGTCGAGCCGGATTCCGCGATCTGGAACCGGGCGGTTCCGTTGTCCGAATCGCCGTCCGCCGCGGCCGCCAGCGTCACCGCCACCGGCGTGTTCCACGCCGACGGCTGGATCGTGAACGTCGCCCCGGTCGAGACCGTCAGATCGGCGTCCCCCCCGGCCACCACCGTCACCGCCAGCGACACCGGCGCCGAAGGCATCGCGCTGAGCCATACATGGAAAACCGTCGTGCCCGCTTCCGCCACCGGGATTTCGTCCAGATCGGTCACAACCTCGACCACCGCCGCAGCCGCAGGCGACGCATCCACAGCCCCCATAATCTCGGTCGTCAGCAGGTCGTTACTCCGGTCCACATCCGCGACCACGCCCGTGTCGTCGGTCTTGATGTCGAATCGTGTCGTGGTCCCGGTCAACACACTGCCCGCCGGCAGGTCCACCGCCACCTCGGCGCTCGTTCCCGCCGCCAGAGCCGGAATCGAGGCCGTCGCCAGTGCGGCGCCCGTGCCCCCCGCAGGCCGCACGGCCAGCGTCGCCACCGGCGACTCCGGTCCACCCGCGTTACGCACCCGCACCACCAGGCGCGCCGAACCATTCGCCTGCGCCACCGACGAGACCACTTCCATCGGACTCAGGTCCGTGCCCCCCAGCGTCACCCACTGCTGGTTGTTGTATTCGTTGAATTCCGTCACCGCCGCGTCGGCGTCCACCACCGCATACAGCGTGTGCGCGCCCATCGGCTCGGGGATTGTCCAGCTCAGCGCGACCGTCACCGACGTGCCTCCCTCGAACCAGTCGCCCAGCACCCGCCGCGCCACTTCCACGCCCCCCGCCGTGGGGTTACCGTCGTACAACACCACCGAGGCCCCCTGCACGGGCAGGTCACCCGTGTTGCGGACCTGGATATAGACATCCACCCCTTCGCCCGGCAGCAACGGCCCGGCCGAGTAGGTCAGGTCGCCCGGCAGGATCGCCAGGTCCTTCACCAGCGCGCGCTTCACCACCGCCAGGTCCGCCTGACCGCGCGTCGGCACACCGCCGATGGTCACCGATCCGCCGCCGCCCAACGCCACCGTCTGGGTTGTCAGGGAAACCGCCTGACGGTTGTACGCCACCGTCAGGTTCCCCAGCGAGTCCCACGCCGGAGCGTACGCGTACTCGATCGCCGCGTCCTGGAACAGGCGGCGATCCTGACTCCACACGCCCGAGGCCGGATCGTAAACCGTGTACAGCGCGTTCGTCCCCTCGGCCGTCTGCGCCTGCCAGATCAACCCGAGGTTCCCGTCAGGATTCGGCGCCAGTGCAAAGTCCATAAAGCCCATCGAGTTCGAATTAGCCCGCACGAGCGACGTCGTGGTCTCGAAATCCCGATTCATCACCAGATCGTTGCCCATCTGCCAGACCAGGTACGTCTTCCCTGTGGCCGTTACGGCGGCCCGGACGGAATCGTCCAGCACCGCATTGTTCGTCAGCCGTGTCGGGGTACTCCAGGACGAACCGTTGTATTTCACGTAGTACACTTCCGTGTCCAGCGTCGAGCTGGTCGCCAGATCGAGTTCGCGCGTGTAGGCGTACACGGCCAGGTTCCCCGCGCCCGCCAGCGTTTCCGCGCGCTCGCCGGTCAGATTCTCGATCAGCGACGCCGGGGCCGACCAGGTATTCGAGTTCGCGTCGAACCGCGCCCAGTGGACCGTCGTCGGCGCCGCATCGCTCCCGACGAAATAATTCTGCGCGTTCGATTTCCACGTCAGGAGAAGACTTCCGTCCGCCATCGGTCCGCACAACTGCGGGCACTGGTCCAGGTACGCGTTGTCCGTCAGCGCCACCGGTGTGGACCAGGTCTGGGCCGAGTGGTCCCACCGCGCCCAGACGATCTCATACAGCGGCATGATGACATCCAGGTTCGCGGTCGTCAGGTTCGGGTCTTTCACCCGTTCCCACACCGCCACGGCGTCGCCATCGCCGTCGAACGCCACCTGGGGTGAGAACTCGCCCTGGGTGTTGGTTTGAATCGGCGCCGGGGCCGACCAGTTTGTCCCGTCGTACCAGGTCCAGTGAATATCCGAGAATTGCAGATCCGCCCCGCCATTGTCCGCCGAATACACCAGCATCAGTGTCGAACCGCGCGAAGCCAGGGAGGGACAGGAATCCGGATACACGTTTGTGACCAGCGTCAGGTCCGCCTGCTCGAGGCCCGACGTTACACTGACGTTGTCCGCCCGGGCCTGAATTCCCGGGGCGCCCGCCGCCGCTCGCACCGGCTGCGCACCCGAGGTTCCCAGCATCCGGAACCGATCCAGGGGCGCTTCACTTGCTTCGGACTGAATCCCCGCCGTACTCCCTGCCACAAACGCGCTCGGGCCGTTGGCCAGATAGGCGCGCGACACAGGACGCATTCCCGTTACCGAAACCCCGTCGGTCAATAGGGAGTTGGGACTGAAAAGCCCCGCGATCCCCGCGCTCCCCTCCGACGGATAGGTCAGGAACGGGTACTCGCCCTTGACCACTTCCATATCCTTCCACTTGAAAATCGCCCGCACCAACGCCTTGAACTCGATCCCCTTGAGTTCCGGAATCTGCAAGATGCGCGTCTTCAACGCCCCTTCGCCTCCCACCGACAGTTCGGCGGTCAGCGCCTTGTACAGGCGCGGGTTGTAAACCGCGCTGAGTGACGCGCCCAGTTCCGTGTCCAGATTCTCGATCCCCACCGGGGACACGCGCAACTGCGCCTCGCCCTTGCCGCTCAGTCCTCCGACAATATTGAGTCGCTGGATTGAATTGATATCGAATTTCCACTTCTTCAGGTAGTCGAGGAAATGCGCAATCTGACCGCCCGGGAACAGGTCCGTCAGCAGGAACGAGATGATCGTGTCCTTGAACGAGACCTCGAGCCCCACCACCGCCTTCTCGAACGTCACCCCGGCCGTCGGCGTTGCCTTGCCGCTCATCGTGAACGACGGCTTGATTTCCACTTCTTTTTCCCCGTAACGGAACAGCACTTTACGGTGGTTGTTCTTATCGCGTTCGGTGCCCCGATAGTATTTCTTCCCCTCGGACAATTTCTTCGCGTCGTCGTCCATCGAACCATTGATTCCCACCGACCACTCGCCGTTGGTCAGTTTGTAAACCATTCCCAGCACCACCTCGACTTCCGGTCCCAGGTACCCGAGGAAAGGCAGGTTCTTCGTGTTTTTCAGTTTGACCAGAGTCACTTCGCCGCTCAGGAACAGATCCAGATCCGTCGGCAGCTTCGGAATCACCGTTGCCAGAATCAGCCGGAACAGTTCAGGCATCGCCACCACGTTGATCGGCTCGACCCGCTCGGCCTTGCGGCCCTGCTGGTCCTCGGCCGTCACCGTGATCGCGTAGCGGCCCACATTCGTCACCCCCGAGAACCACTGGCTCACGTCAAACTCGAGATCGAAGAAGTCCGGCGCGGAAGCCCCCACCTCGATCTCCTTCGTCTCCTTCGTGTCGTTCGACGCGAATGTCACCTTCTTCGGCGTCCCGCCGTTCCAGTTCACGTTCACCACATATTTGTCCCGGAAATTGCTCAAGCCGGAGAGCAGCACGCTCTCGCCGCTGCCATAGGTCAGTTTCCCCGCCGCAATGGACGGCCCGACCGTCTGGTCCGGCAGCGTCAGATCAATCACCACCTGCGCGCCGTTCGACGGTGGCTCGATCGGCAGCGCGTTCTCGCCGTACCCGGTCTTCGTCACCGTCACGATCCGGGCGTCGCTCTCGACCAGGTCCTCCAGTTTGTACTTCCCATCGGCGCCGGTCAGCACCTCGCGCGACGGCGGCTGGTTCTTGCGAATCCGCGCCGCCACGGTGGCGCCCGCCACCGGCTTGCCATCTTTGTCGGTGATCGTTCCAATCACCGTGAACGGCTTGGCCACCGTCAGGACCGACAGGCTCTCACCCGTCAGTTTCTGTCCCCCCCGCGTGTTGGCCGAAATGCTGTAATGAATCGGGTACGATCCCGGTTCGAGCGTTTTCCCCTCGGGCAGGGTATAGGTCGCCACCCATTCGCCCGCGCTCTCGGACCACTTCAGTTTCCCCTCGCCCCGGGTCGTTCCCGAGTTGTCCGTCAGCTTCCACGAGAAATCGTCCGCGTTCTGGCTGGTGATCGGTTGCTGGGCCAGGTCCGTGGCCCGCGCCCGGATCGAGAGCGTTCGCGTCAGACGGTTATAGTTTTCCGATGACTCGATTGTCACCCCCGACGCCAGCGAGCGGTAATAGACCCCCGCCCCTTCTTTCCAGACGTAATCCGCCGCGCTCGCGCTGCGCGCCGCCATCCGCTCGAACGACGTCGCCGCCTCGCTGTCCGAAATACTCATGGCGGAATTCAGGTCGCTCGTGTTGCTCGAATAGATTTGAACCGGCGCTCCGCTTCGGTCCTCGAACATCCACCCGAAGAAGGTCTTGCCGAATCCGCCTGTCACTTCTGGGTACCGCGCAAAGGAGGAAATCAACGTCGGTTCCTGCGGTCCCACGCCGCCCAGGTTCACCGGGTCGCCGTTCGACTCGATGCGCTGCCAGTACATTGCATTGGCCGTCGAGCACCACACGATGTCCATTTGGCGTCCACCGCACGAGGCGATCTGCGGTCCGCCGTAGGTCATCAACACATTCCGGTCGAGGGAAATCTCATGGTAGAATTTCCCCTTCCACTTCAACCCCTTGCGCGCATGGACCACCGACCAGCTCGTCCAGGCCGGGTCCGGCGCCGCGCCCTTCGCGTCTTCTTTCTGACGCCACACCACATGGAGGTTCCCCGTCGAGTCGTACGCCAGGTCCGGACGCCCGTACCCGTCGAACGAATAACTCCCGAACGCCATTCCGAACTTGCGCGAGAAGGGCGCCCACCGTGTTTCGGTGATCGGACTCCCTCCGTTGTCCAGTTCGACCGTTGCGATAAAATTGATTCCGTTGGGCGCCGGGGTCGCGTCGTCGGAAACCCGTCCCTCACACACCACGATCGGTTGCCCCGACGGAGTGACCGCAATCGCGGGCCAGTCATAGACCTGGTTGTTATAAGTCGTCGAGGGGTAGATCTGGAACGCGTGCGACATCTTGTATGCGCCGTCCTCGATCCGGACATAGTTCAGGATATTGCGGCTCGTCGTGGCATGGACCACATGGACCACGCCCGCCTTGTCCACCGCGATGCGCGGCACCAGCACCGCCGAACTCGACGAACGGTAGATCTCCTTCGCCGGCACCACCACCTGGTAGTCCTTGTCGATCTTCGTGTACCAGAGGTTGTTGTTCGCCTTCCAGATGATGTGGGCGTTGCCCTCGCCGTCAATCGCGACATCCGGCACCGACGCGTTCTGTCCCTCGGGGCTGACCAGCTTCGCCGGGTATTGATCGTTATCCAGAATGGTCAGGGTGTTCACATTGTTGACGCCGATATCCACATTGCCCGGCGACCCGGTGAGGGTCGTGACAATCGTCTCTTTCTTTTCCTTCTCCGTGTCGTCCACGATCGTGAAGTTCAGGAAACTCGAACTGGTCCCCTTGTAAATCGTCACCGATTTCTGGGCTGGGGCGTAGTAATCCTTCTCCGCCTCCGCCGTTCCGCTCAAGGCGTACTGGATCACGATGTCCTCTGGCGCCACTTCCGACAGGGTCACCGTTGCGGAAAACGACCCGACATTCTCGAGCGCCGAGGCCTCGGATGTCTGAAACTCCACCCGCGCCTTCTCGTTATCCACAATCGTCATCGTGTGCGTCGCGATTTCACCCAACCCCGCGTTGCCCGGTTTGGCCAGGGTGAAGATGATCGTCTCGAGCCCCTCGAACTCCGAATCGTCCATAATCTTGACCGGAATGTTGACTTGGACCGTTCCGGGCTGGAAGGTCAGACTCGACACCTCGGGCGCCTGATAGTCCTGTGCGTTGCCGCTCGGCGACGCCGTGCCGCTCAGGGCGTACTGCACCGTGATTGTTTCGGTCGAGGCCCGCGACAACTGCGCCACCACGGCTACATCGCCCGCCGACTCGAGCACGCGCGAGTCCGCCTTGAAGAAACTCACCGTGGGCGGCTCGTTGTCGCGGATCAGCAGGGTAAAATCCGACGTACTCCCCACCTGGTATGTCGCAACCCCACCCGTCGCCTCGGCTGGCAACAACTCGAGCACAACGGTCTCCGCCAGGGGTTCTTCTTCCGCGTCATCGGTCACCTGAATCGGAATGGTCACTGTTTCCGCGCCCGTTGGTACCGCCAGCGTTCCGGTCAACGCCCCGTAGTCCATCCCCGGCGTGGCGGTCCCTGTCACCCGGTAGGCCACATTGATCGGCCCGTCCGGCGCGGGCGAGAGCGCCACCTGAACCGCCACGAGTCCGGCGTCCTCTTTCACCGTGCGCGCCGAGGTCACAAACGACACGGTCGGCGTGTCGTCGTCGCGGATCTTGAGAACAAACCGGCTGTTCTTCTGAGAAACTTCGACCGTCGCCGAGTCGGTCAATTCCAACTCGACCGTTTCCGTGTTTTCCGGAGTGGCGTCATTGGCGACCGCCACGGCAATCTCGGCCACCGCCGCCGCGCCCCCGTTGGCCACGACCGCCACGGAACCGCTCAGGGCCGTGTAATCGGCGCCCGGCGTGGCCGTGCCGCCCACGGAATAGTCTATCGTCAACGGTTGGGGTAGCGGATCGCCGGTCAGCGACTCCACCAGCACGTTCACCTTGACCGTGCCTGCGCTCTCGTCATACGTCGCTTCGGGCGCCAGAAAGCGCGCGGAGACCTCGGCGGCTTGGCAACGTTCTGCCAGGCTCCATCCCAGAAGCAGACACAGCGCCCCGGCGCCGATTCCCCGGCGCCAGATGCCCGCGCGTCCCGGGAATCCCACGTTGAATGTGAACGGAAAATACATGGTGAACCGCCTTTCCTTACCCGGTGGCCCTCGAAGGGGTTCGACCGGGTTCCTGAAGAAAAATATCCCCTGCGTTTTGCACAAACGCAGAGACAAGAGACGAGAGGGTGCAGACGCGCCGCGCCTGCCGGTTGAAAAGCCGCCGGTTCCCGTTCCAACCGGACGTTCGGACCCATTCCGGGAACGGGTTGAAAGTCCGGACGGACAGAATCAGAAAACCCTGCGGAGGGGGACTTCTTTTCCCCACCGCTCTCCGGCCATTCCGACCCCAAAGGGGGTCCCGAAAGCGAGGATCGGGAGATTCCGGTTCTCCCCCCCACTCCGGACTCTGTTACGGAGCAAATTGTTCGATTCCCGATAAAAGCGTACGAGTTCCTCGGAAGGTCTTCCGTTCCGCAAAAACCACCCGCAACCCGGCTCGACAATCGGTCAGGAATCGCATAGAGCGACACTTTCCCACATCATATACAATACGGCCAATCCCCCGATTCTGTCAAGGAAACACGGGAAAGATACGGCGCAGAATGCCTGGCCGTCGGGTCCTGTTCAGATCCGACTGGGAAATTCTTCGGGGACTTGCCTGGAAACAAAAAAAACCGAACCGCAAGCACGGTTCGGTCGGACTTCTGCAATTATGGATGTTTCACCGGGAGGGACCCGGAAACTGGAGCGGGCGACGGGGTTCGAACCCGCGACATCTAGCTTGGAAGGCTAGAACTCTACCAACTGAGTTACACCCGCTCGCCCTGAAAACCGAAAATGGTAGTGCTAAGGGGATTCGAACCCCTGTTTCCGGCGTGAGAGGCCAGCGTCCTAGGCCGTCTAGACGATAGCACCACTTTGGGTGGCCACCGATCCCGTTTGCGCGTCCGGTCTCACCCCGGCCGCGGGATCGTCCCCCAACCCGGGGAACCTCGTGTTTCGGGAGGCTGGAAATGGTAGCCGAGGAAGGATTCGAACCCTCAATAACTGATCCAGAGTCAGTCGTGTTACCATTACACTACTCGGCTAAGATTCCCCGGCAGGCCGTCCTCCCGTGCCCGAGGGAGGCTTATCATAAAAAAGCGCCGATAAAAAAGTCAAGCAAAAGTGGCGATTTCCGAGTGTCTTTCTTTCACCGTCCGGCCGGGAAATCCGTAACGGCGCAAAATAGACGCTTTTCGACTTGCCAGAACCTCCGCCGCTTACTAAAATGCCACTCTGGCTTGAGTCACGGAGGAGCCAGAAACCGTCCTTTCCGGTGCAAACGCCCCAGAAAGGGGACGCCCCCGGGGGAGAATAATTTCGGGGGGGGATGTGAGATTCGGGCGACAGAAAATCGGACCTTCCCTCTCCGTTTTCCGGAGAGAGACCGGGTGTCCGGTTTCCGCTCCCAACTTCACTAATATAAGGAGTTCAGTCATGGGCCTGACAATGACCGAAAAAATCCTGGCCCGCCATGCCGGGCGGACCGATGTCGAACCGGGCGAAAACATCTGGGTGGACGTGGACGTGCTTTTGACTCATGACGTCTGCGGACCGGGCACCATCGGCGTGCTCCAGAGCGAATTCGGCCCCCAGGCGCGCGTCTGGGACCCCCAGAAGGTCGTCATCATTCCGGATCATTATATTTTTACCGCCGACGAGAAGGCTCACCGCAACATTGACATCCTGCGCGACTTCGCCAAAGACCAGAAATTGCCCTATTATTATGATGTCGGCACCGAGCGTTACCGGGGCGTGTGCCACGTCGCTCTGCCCGCCGAGGGGCATGCCCGCCCCGGCGAGGTGCTCTTTGGCACCGACTCGCACACCTGCACCCACGGCGCTTTCGGCCTGTTTGCCACCGGCATCGGCAACACCGACGCCGGGTTCGTGATGGCCACGGGCAAACTCTGGGTCAAGGTGCCTCCCACGATGCGGTTCATCTTCGAGGGCGAGATGCCCCCGTACCTGATGGCCAAGGACTTGATCCTTCATATTATTGGGGATATTGGGGTTGACGGCGCCACCTACCGCGCCATGGAATTCGCCGGCGACACCATCGAAGCCCTGAGTGTGGACGAACGCATGACGATCTGCAACATGGCGATCGAGGCGGGCGGCAAAAATGGTATCATCGCGCCGGACGACAAGACCCGCGACTATGTCCGGTCCCGCACGACCCGGGCCGGAACCAAAAATACGTGGGAAGAGGCTTTCAACGACGCCGACGCCCGTTTCTTCAGCGAAAAAGTGTACCGGACCCCCGAACTCGAGCCCGTGGTGGCCCAACCCCACTCGCCCGACAAGAAAGCCCGGGTCCGCGACGTGGCCGGGACGAAAATCACCCGCAGCTACATCGGTTCGTGTACCGGCGGCAAGATCGAAGACTATCTGGCCGCCGCCCGTGTCCTGAACGGACGGACCGTGGCGGTCGAAACTTTTATCATCCCCGCCACGGCCGAGGTGGACGCGGCGCTCGACCGCCTGACGGTGGCCAACAAGCCCCTGCGTCAGATCTTCTCCGAGGCGGGTTGCCGCATCGGGCCCCCCTCCTGCGCCGCTTGTCTGGGCGGGCCGGTGGACACATTCGGCCGGGCCAATGGACCGGAAATCGTGGTTTCGACCACCAACCGCAACTTCCCGGGGCGTATGGGCAGCAAGGAGTCGGCCGTGTATCTGGCGTCGCCGCTCACCGCCGCCGCGTCGGCGATCCGGGGGGTGCTGACCGACCCGCGCGACGTTTTGTCATAAAGGGGGGACCGTGGGCGCTCCGGAGGTGGTCCGGGCGCTTCGCCCTTGAAAGGGGTTTCGCGCTGTCGGGACGCCAGAGTGAGGGCGTATTTCCGGATCGGCGGGGCTCAAGAAAACCTTGACTAAAGGGCTTTTTCAACCGCAGAATGAACCCCGGTTCCAGGACGACGGAGGCGGACAGCCTTACCGGTTCCGGGAAAACGGGTTCTGTTCCGCCTGAGAATGCGTATCGTGTCTGGGTGGCGAAGTCCGGGATGGACTGCGCCCCAGCTGTTAAATCTGTCGAAGGGACTTGCCAGAATGAATCTCGAGCAAATCCAGGAACTCATTGCGGTCATGCGCAAGAATCGGATCAAGGAGATAGACCTGGATCAGGACGGCGCCAAGCTGCGTATTGTGGCCTGCGAAGCGGAAACCAAAACCAAATCGGAGCCGTCTGTCGCTGCAGCGCCTTCGCAGCCGGCCCCGTACCCGTTCCCCATGCCTTATTTCGCCCAGCCGCAGCCATCCTTCGGAATGCCGCCGGCCGCTCAGGCGGCGGCCGGTATCGCCGGGGCGGGGACTGTGCCGGTTTTGGGGGGCGCTCCGGCGTCTTCCACTCCGGTTGAAGAGGAACCGGAGATCAGTGGTACGGAAGTCAAGTCGCCGATGGTCGGGACGTTCTATCGCTCGCCGGCGCCCGGCGCCCCGACCTACGTCGAGGTCGGCTCCACGGTCTCCGAAGATTCGGTGCTCTGCATCGTTGAGGCCATGAAACTCATGAACGAGATCAAGGCCGAAGTACGCGGCAAGATTATCAAGATTCTGGTCAAGAACGGGGAGCCGGTGGAATACGGCCAGCCTCTGTTCCTGATCGAAGCCCTCTGAGACGACCGAGCACGCATACACCCGACGCTCTCGCCGGACGGAATCATGCCGCGGAGCCAGTCTTCAAAGGAAAAGGCGACCAGGGAAGTGTCTGACACCGCACGCAAAAACAAGGTGGCCCTACCGGGCAAGCCTTTGTTCAATAAGATCCTGATTGCAAACCGGGGCGAAGTGGCCCTGCGGGTCATCCGCGCCTGCCGCGAACTGGGGATTCAAACCGTTGCCGTGTACAGCGAACCGGACGCCAATTCGCTTCATGTCCGGTTTGCCGATGAACACATCTGCATCGGGCCGGCCGCCAGCACCGATTCGTACCTCAACATGCCCAACATCATTTCAGCGGCGGAAATCACCGGCGCCGACGCGATTCACCCTGGTTACGGGTTCCTGTCGGAAAACTCGGCCTTTGCGCACATCTGTCAGGAATGCAAGATCACGTTCATCGGCCCCACGCCCGAAATCATTGACCAGATGGGTGACAAGGCCATGGCGCGCGATACCATGACCCGCGCCGGCGTTCCCGTCACGCCCGGATGTGAAGGGGTGGTCGAGGACATTGACGAGGCGGTGACTCTGGCGGCCCAGATCGGCTACCCGGTCATCGTCAAGGCGGTGGCGGGGGGCGGCGGGCGCGGCATGCGCGTGGCCCACAATGAAAACCAGCTGCGCACGGGCATCGTGACCGCCCAGGCCGAAGCGGCCAAGGCGTTCTCGAACGCCGACGTTTACATGGAAAAGTACCTCGAGAACCCCAAGCACGTCGAGATTCAGGTGTTGGGCGACACGTTTGGCAATGTCATTCATCTGGGCGAGCGCGACTGCTCGATCCAGCGGCGCCATCAGAAACTGATCGAGGAAAGTCCGTGTCCGATCATGACGCCGGAATTGCGCGCCCGCATGGGCGCCGCGGCCGTGGACGCCTGCAAGGCGGCGGGTTACACCGGAGCGGGGACCGTCGAGTTCCTGCTGGACAAAAACATGAATTTCTATTTCATGGAAATGAACACCCGCATCCAGGTCGAGCACCCCGTGACCGAAATGGTGACCAACATTGACATTGTTAAAGAACAGATCCGTGTGGCGGCGGGTCTGGCGCTGGAGTACACGCAGGAGCAGGTGTGTTTCGAAGGCCATGCCATCGAGTGCCGCATCAACGCCGAGGACCCGGAGCGCAACTTCATGCCCAGTCCCGGTCGTCTCGACGTGTACCACGCGCCCGGCGGGCCGGGGGTGCGGGTGGACAGCCATGCGTACTGTGAATACCGCATTTCGCCGCATTACGACTCGATGATCGCCAAGTTGATTGTGCGCGGGCACAACCGCGCCGAGGCCATCACGCGCATGAAACGGGCGCTCGAGGAATACATCATCGAGGGGGTCAAGACCACCATCCCCTTCCATCGCTGGGTCATGCGCAACGAGGTGTTCCAGCGCGGCGACTTCGGCACCCGATTCATTGACGAACAATACGGCAAGTGACCGGCGGGGTCCCGTCCCGGTCCTATCCCAATACGGAGGAGAACAAACATATGGCTAAGAAAACTGAGACCCCGGAATCCACCCCCTACTGTCCTCCGGTTGACAAACCCGGTGGGAGTGGCGATAATCTGGGAGCCATCGAGATCAGCCGCGATGTCATTGCGTCCATCGCGTCGCAGGCGGCCCGCAAGGTTGAGGGCATTCAGGTGGTGGCTTCCTCGTTCAGTCTGAGTGAGATTTTCGGCGGCGGCAAGGAGTCGGTCAAGGGGGTTGCCGTGGTCACCAACGAGGAAAGCGGCCACGTCGAAATCAACCTCGAAGTGAATGTCACTTATGGCGTGAGCGTTTATGAAGCCGCTTCGCAGTTGCAGCATATCGTCAAGGAAGAGGTCGAGGCGTTGACCGGCTACATGAACGTGGACCGGGTCAATGTGCGGGTGCGCAGCCTGGTCATGCAGGTTGATCAGTCTATCGAGCGCGCGCCCGTGCCGCCCGACCGGGCGGTGGATGGCCGTTCACTGGAGGAAGAAGTTCAGGACTGAGCGCCTTTCCCCTGACGGGGGGCGACTCGGAGGCTGCTCCGGCGCTGCGCCTGAAGTGCTCACGGCAAAATGAGGAGGGAATCCATCATGAGGGGAATGCAGCGTGTCGTGCTTTTCCTGTGTCCGGTGCTGCTTTTCGGATTGGGTCTCCTGAAGGTTGTGCGGGGCTTTTTGAGCCGTTTTGCCTCGCACAGCTGGCTCCACATGCGGGTCGAGCACTGGGTTGGCGCTTTGCCCCACCAGACCTTCCACGTCGTGTACCTTCTCTGCTTCCTGTTGCCGATCCTGTTGCTGGTGCTGTGGATTCTGCTGCGCCGTGAGAACCGGGTGCTGAAGATCGCCACGCTGGCGGGAGGGTCGTCTCTTTCCATCCGGCAGTCGGCCGTCAACCGGTATCTGTACGAATGCCTGAAGGAACTTCCCTTTGTGCGCAACGTGCGGGTGGACGCCTCGACGACGTCGGATGGTTCGCTGGCCGTTCAGATTCGCGTCTGGATCAGCGCCGCGCAACAGCTCGACAGCCTCCAGCAGTGCATGCAGACGCGAGTCCGGGAGGTCGTTCAGAGCAGTTTCGGCGTCCAGAAGTTCGTCGAGCCGGAAATCCTGATCGAGGCGGTTGCGGTGGGGAGTACTCCCCCGTCGAGCCAACCGAACTCTATCGAAAAATTCGATGGCACCCCGCTCGGGCGGGAACCGGTGGTGGCCGCGGCCAGTGCAATGGCCGTTTCCTCCCTCGAGGCGGAATCCCCCGCGCCGGACAATCTCCCCGGGGAGCCGAAAGACGAGGCGTTCAATTCCGCCTTCTTTGAAACCATCCGCCAGGGGGTTGAACACAACCCGGAAACGCCCCGGAAGGGGGAGGGGGAACTACCCACGCCGGCCGAACCGGCAGCCCCAACCGAAGCCGATAAGGCGGAAGGCGGGAGCGAACAACCGAAATAGCGTCACATCGGGGGCGTGGCGGATTCATTCCGTGCGTCTGAATTTTACACGGCCCTCGTGGCCTGGGCGCTTCCGGGCGGGAATGCGTCTGTCCCAATTCCTCACCCGTCCAGCCCGCGCTGGCCTACTACCCTGAAAGAAATGCGAGTCAAAATGGAAAACGTGACACCTGCCGTCTCTCCGATTCTGGATCGAATCCGCCGATGCGCCGCCGAGGGGGGGCGTGTCGGATTTGCCGTGGGGACTTTCGGTCTGATTCACGCGGGAACGGTTCGGTTCCTGAAACAGGCGGCTGGCCGGTGCGATCGGCTCTTTGTGGCCATTGTACCCGGCGATGCCGACACCGTCGGCCCGGACGCGGCCGCCCAGATTGCCCGGTTGCTGCGGCCCGACGAACGCGAGCGGATTCTGGGTATGACCGACGGAGTGGAAGCCGCCGCGCAGGTGGACCCGCAGGCCGACCTGGCCGCCTGGGCCGCCGCCGCGCCGCAGGGGGTCTGGTTCCAGTGCCAGTCCGAGAATGATCTGGCGCCCGCCGTGCAGGACCGGCTCCAGGCCTTGAAGGCCTCGGTCGAGGTTCTGCCGGGCGATGCCACCTGTACCACCCTCGATGTTCTGGCGCGGCTGGCGCGTTGAGGTCCCTGAAAAATTCGCATTGACCAATCCCTGCCGGTCGGGAGTCCCAACGCTCCGCCGGCGGATCGAGAAGAGAAACCGGAGGAGAGAAAAACCCATGAGCATGGAAAACAAAGAAACCACCGATCCCTACGATATCTTTCAGCCGAGCGACTGCGTCCGGCATCCCAAGTTCGGCGAAGGTCTGATCCTGAGCCGCAGCGGGTCGGGTGAGGATACCAAACTGGTCGTCTCGTTTGCCGAGGAGGGCGAAAAGCGTCTGCTGGCCGCCAAGGCCAACCTCAAGCGGGTGCGGCCCGGAACCGGTGAAATCAAGGAACTCAAGGACCATAAGGTCTCCAGGAGTCTGAAGTCCATCGTCGCCAGCAAGGCGCTCGAGGAAACGGAAGAGACCCCGGAAGAAGAATTCAGCCCCGCCCTGGACTACGGAACAGACGCCGAAGAGGACGAAGGCGAAAGCGGTTTCGACCTCGACGAAGCGGAAGATGAAGAAGAACAGGATCACGAAGACGAACGGGACGACTATTGAACGACCCGCTCGGGTGGTTTTTCGGTCCCCGGCTCGCCCTCCGTGCGAGCCGGGGACTCGAAGGCAAGGAGATGCGCCGCGAATGACTCAACAATGGATCTCGGAAGAAACCGTGCGCCACATTGCGCTGCTTTCGCGCCTCGAATGCAGTGAGGCGGATATCCACCGTTTCTCCGGTGAACTGAACGCCATTCTGGGCTATGTCGAAAAACTCCAGGAACTCGACACGGAACAGATCGAGCCGACGAGCCACGCCCTGCGCCTCCACAATGTATTCCGCGAGGACGTCGTGCGGCCCTCGCTCACCAACGCGCAGGCCCTGGCCAACGCCCCCGAGGCGCGGGACGGCCACTTCAAGGTCCCCCAGATCATCCAGGAACAATAACCCGCGACAGACACGGTCGCGGACGCCACCCGAAGGGAAACGCGATCATATGCTCAAAGGAATTTCTCCCCTCCTCAGTCCCGAACTGCTGGCCGTGCTGTGCCGCATGGGCCACGGCGACGAAATTATTCTGGCCGACGCCCACTTTCCCGGCGAAACCGTCAACTCCCGCGTCCTGCGGGCCGACGGTCTGCCCGTCGCGAAACTCCTCGACGCCATTCTGCCCCTCTTCGAACTCGACGCCTATGTCGAAAGCCCCCTGGTCATGATGGCCGCCACCGAGGGCGACACCCTCGACCCGGCAGTCGAGACCGCCTACCGTCAGGCGATAGACCGCCACTGTCCCACCGCGCCCCCCATCGCCCGCATCGGGCGGTTTGACTTTTACGACCGCGCCCGCCAGGCCTTCGCCGTCGTCATGACCGGCGAAACGGCCAAATACGGCAATATCCTGTTGAAGAAAGGGGTGACGCCGCTCTGAAGCGCACGCTTCAGGACCCTTCTGACATCCCGTTTCCGATTCCCGAACATCCGCACTTTTGATCCGATTCCAGTCGCACGGAGGCGCCTCTCATGGAAGAAAAGTATCGCGACGTTCGCCAACCCCTCTGGACCAGCGTCCTGCGGGGCAACGCCCTGCCCTACGACGATTACCTGGCCAAAAGCGACCCGGTCCATGCCGCCAAGTGGCGCGCCATGGAAAAGAAGGTCGTCATCCCCGAGGATTGCATAGACACCGTTGCCGGGTTCGTGCGGAAAATGCCCGTTCTCTTTTATTCCGGCGTCTGGTGCGGCGACTGTGTGCGCCAGGGACCCATCCTCCAGCGCATCGCGGAGATCAACCCCTGCATCGAGCTGCGGTTCGTCGAGCGGGTGGACGGTTCTCCCCTGGCGGAGGAACTGCGCATCAACGGCGCGTACAAAGTGCCGGTGGCGATCTTCCTCTCCGAGGACTGTTTCGAGGTCGGACGCTTTGGCGACCGGGCCCTCGTCACCTATCGGCGCCTGGCGCGCCAGCAGACGGCGGGAGCGGGGGTCGTAAGCGCGATGAACCGCGTCGTCGAGAAGGGGCGCAATCTGGTTGGAGCGGTCTGCAATTCCGGCCTCATCGCCCCGCCCCCGGAGGAAATCGAGGACGAAGCGGCCGAGTGGACCGACATCTTCGAGCGCATGCAGCTGATCCTGCGCCTCTCGCCTCTCCTGCGCGAACGGTACCAGGACTGAAGCGGCGGCCGCCGGATAGAGTCATTGCCCCCAAGGATCTTCATTATTCTACGGTCGGTTCTGGCAATGAGCCGTTCCGTCCCGGAGGGACGGTAAGAAAGTAGCCCACCGTTTCAACGGTGGGAAAGGGGCCCTCAGACAATTCGTCCCGGAGGGACGACTGAAAAGACCGGGGGAACCGACAGTCGTCCCTCCGGGACGAGGAGATGGTTGTTCCTGGACCCAGCGCTGAAGCGCTGGGCTATTGTCAGAAGTCCCTGACGGGACTGGGGTCTGGAATACACCGGACGCCGTGTCACCATGAAGATTCCTTCTGGCAAGGGCCATAAAAACATTCGGAGCCGACAGCGCCACTGGATTTCCGGGATCGGATCGGTATTCTGGCCCCCGATCTTGTTCATCGCGCTATCGGGTTCCCTTTTCCTGTGCCACGCCGACTCCAGAAAGAAAAACGCCCCTCCCCCCAATGAACACTCCCCTCTCCCCCGCCTTCCCCGATCGGGTCAGCTGTATCGTACCGGCGTTCAACCGGGCCCACACCCTCCGACGCGCCGTCGAGTCGGTGCTGGCGCAGGATTATCGGCCGCTCGAACTGATTGTGGTGGATGACGGTTCGACCGACGGGACGCCCGAACTCCTCGATCGGATGGAAGGCGAAGCGGACGGATGGGATTTGTCCTTCATCCGGGTGCGACAGGAGAACCGGGGGGTGAGCGCGGCGCGCAACACCGGCATCCGGCGGGCGCGGGGCC